>SUVJ01000081.1 GCA_015062045.1 Akkermansiaceae bacterium | reverse complement strand
GTGGCGGGTGGATGGCTCTGTGGCCACGCTCTCACTCACCTACACCGTAAAGACAAAATAAGGACGCAGCAAAATGGTATATTGCATTTTTACATATTCGGAGGATGAGCAGCTGGTACAGCTCTGCGTGCAGTGCTTGCGTGAGGCTGACCGAGCGGCGGAACCCTGGGGAAACAGACAAGCAAACCGGAACCCCGGTTGAGGGGTGACATAATGCGTGGCTTAAATATAGGGGTAAATACATATAATGCCTTAATTCAAAGCGCAACATTATACCACCCGGGGTTCGTATTTATTTTGCATATTTCCCGGGGTTTCCGGCTTCGGCAAGCCTACGCCGTGACAAGCCGCCGCTGGCGCGGCTCCACACCCGGGCTATTTTATGGCGCCCCTGGCGGGCTCAAAAATTCGGCTCGCTAACGCTCGCGGGGGCTCCCCCACAACTACCAATTTGTGAGGGTACCAGAGTTTTTAGAGATTCCCAATACACCAATCCTAATTCACTATCGTTGAACTCACTACTCCACTGAATCGGCTGGGTGACGTTGCCGGTGGCGGTTACCTGCCCATAAGGGGAATAGGTGTAGGCGGTGCAGATGTTGCCGGTGGCGCCGAAGACCTCGCACACGTTTTTGGTGAGGTCGAGGCCATAGGTGTACCGGGTACCGTCTTTTTGGATGGCGAGCGGACGGGGGGCGACAGGCTCGGTGGGATCCCACGTTATCAGCCACAAGGCGGGATGATTGGTGCGGGTGAGGTCGCAACCAGCCTTCGCGGCGTTGCCGCTTTGGCTTGGCAAGCAGGCATAACAGGCTCGTCACGCTATAGCGGACAAAGTCTGCGGAGGCGGATGATGTGAGGTGACAGTGCCGGTGCCACTAATGACCTTTTTGAACACACGGCGACCCATGAAGTTTTTCACGACTGAAAGCGAAAAAACTTCCTCCGAAATAAGGCAGATTGATGAAAAATTCAAGATATTTTGACCTTCCGCAGGCACTTTTCACAAAGATTACCTCCTACAAATCCCCATTTAAACCCCTCCCAAAAAGCGCAGGGCACACACTATACAACACGGGATATGAACAGAAACACCCGAACAAAAGGAGAAAAATTATCCGATGGCAAGATGCAAATTTCCTTTACAAAACTAAGGATTGGGCGTATATTGCGTGTTAGAGATGTACACGCCGAGTCTTTTCAAATCGCTTAAAGAGTATAACAAAAAGACATTCCTCTCTGACCTGACGGCAGGCCTGACTGTGGGTGTAGTGGCCTTACCATTAGCCATGGCATTTGCCATAGCCTGTGGGTGTGCGGAGATAACGCCGTCCACCGGACTAATCACAGCCGTGGTGGCAGGTTTTATGATATCCCTGCTGGGTGGCAGTAAGTTTCAGATAGGCGGTCCCACGGGTGCATTTGTGGTGATTATAGCGGGGGTAGTGGGCAGTTTCGGCATGAGTGGCTTGATACTGTGCACGTTGATGGCGGGTATCTTCCTGATATTGTTCGGCGTACTACGCATGGGGGCATTGATACGCTTTATACCCTACCCGGTGACCACGGGCTTTACCTCGGGCATAGCGGTAACGATTTTCTGCACCCAAATCAAGGATTTACTGGGGTTAAGCATACCTACTGCCGTACCCGCAGAGTTTGTGCAAAAATGGCAATGCTATTTTGAATATTTTCACACCATCAACTGGTGGGCACTGGGTATCTCGGTATTCACGATATTGGTGATACTCATTACCAGGCGGTACGCCCCCAAGGCACCGTTTATGCTGGTGGGCATGTTGGCAGCCACCATTATATGCACGGTGTTCAACCTGCCGGTGGAAACCATCGGCTCCAGATTCGGTGAGCTGCCCAAGGGCTTACCCATGCCGGGGTTCCCGAGTATTGAGTGGGCAGCCCTGCCCCAATTGGTAAAACCGGCCTTTGTGATTGCGCTGCTGGCCGCCATAGAGTCTTTGCTGAGTGCCAGCGTGGCGGATGGTATGACGGGCTCTCGCCACCACCCCAATACAGAGCTGATTGGCCAAGGGGCCGGCAACATTGCCTCCGCCTTGTTCGGTGGTTTGCCAGCCACGGGTGCCATTGCCCGCACGGCTACCAACATACGCTCCGGCGGCAAAACCCCGGTATCCGGTATCATCCATGCCGTTACGCTTTTGTTGATTCTTTTACTGGCAGGGCAATATGCAGCCATTGTGCCCCTGCCCGCGCTGGCAGGCATTTTGGCGATTGTATGCTGGAACATGGCAGAGGTAAGCACTTTTTGCCACCTGCTCACCGGGCCCAAGCAAGACCGCGCCGTGTTGATGATTACCTTTATACTCACCGTGCTCATTGACTTGGTGGTGGCAGTAGAAGTGGGCGTGGTGCTGGCCGCCCTGCTCTTCATCGGCCGCATGGCTCAGGTGAGCAATGTAGAGACCATCTCTCGAGAGCTCGAAGGGATAGACCCGGAGGAGCAACCCGCACGCTCTCGCTACCTGCGCCATATTCCGGACAACGTGGAAGTGTTCGATATTCAGGGGCCCTTCTTCTTTGGTGCCGTAGAGCAGTTTAAGGACCGCGTATTCCGCTCCATAGAGCCGGACATGGACTACGTGCTGCTGCGCATGCGTTTGGTGCCCACGTTGGATGCCTCGGGCTTGCACGTGCTGGAGGATTTCCTGGCCTATTGCCGCCGCAGGGATATCACGCTGCTTCTTTGCGGTGTGCAAGCTCAGCCCGCCAAAGTGATACGCAAGGACACCCTATTTATCACCGAGTTGGGGGAAGAGAACATCTGCGAGAACATTGATGCCGCACTGGAGCACATTAAGGTGCTGGAAAAGAAAAGAAACACCGTTGAGTACGCCTGAGGGCGGGAAAACGCCTTACACGTAGAACGTGCGGGGGCGGGTTCCTGCCACATCATACGCCGTGATAACACGGGCGGGTGGCGGTGTATCGCAAAGGTTAATCAGCTTGATAGCCCCCGTGGGGCAAACTTGTTGGCAGGCGGTTTGAGGGGTATCAGCACCTTTATTTTTGGCGGCATTAATGCGCTGCACGCAGTAGGTGCATTTCTCCATAACGCCGCGTGAGCGCACGGTAACTTGCGGATTATGAGGGCGCTGCGTTTGTTGAGCAGCCGCATAATCCCTGAAATTGAACACGCGGGCATTATATGGGCATGCCGCGGCACAATAACGCGTACCCCAGCAACGGGGGTATACCATGGCATTGAGTCCCTCTGTGGTATGCATCGTGGCATTCACAGGGCAAACGGCCTCGCAAGGGGCTTTTTCACACTGGCGGCAAGCAGTGGGCACATAGTGCAGCTTTTGTTGCGGCCCCATATAACGGGCTATGCGCAGCCACTGCATATCCCTGCCGTAGCTCATATCTGCCACGCCCACGGTGGGTATATTGTTTTCTGCACGGCAGGCCACCGTGCAAGCCCCGCAACCGATGCAGCGGGCTAAATCTATCACCATACCCCATTGCGGGGATTTTTCTTTGGTATACTGAGGCGGGGCTGTCAGCTGCTGCGGTTGAGGTTGCGGCTTTTGGTACGGCAAGTTCGGTGGCTCTGCCACCTGCACCGCGGCAGCATCTGCATGCGCGGTATCGGGCATTAAAGGCAACCACAGTGCTTGTAGCGCGGGCTGCCGCCACGCGGGCAGGTGCAAAGCCCCCACCTTGGCACCGCATGCCCCGGCATCCCCGGGCAAAAAGGCCTCTGCCGCCCCTGCCCAGCCGCTCAGCGGCAGGTAGGTCTCCTTCAACCATGCGTTGTGGCGAAATCTGCCATCCGCATAGTACGGGTGCAAATACAACTGCACCTTAGCCGGCGGAGCAGCCGGCAACGCCAATGGCAACGGAGCTGCATGCGGTACATAGCCCTGCTTGAGGGCAGACTCTAAATCCGACACCACTTGATTCAACCATCCCTTGGCGGTGGATACCCCGTCTGCCTGCGCCACCTCTCCCCCGCGCAGCAGGGCGTGCAGCACCTCGGCCTCTGCCATGGCGGGGCGAAGGGGGTGCAGCAAAGGCTGGCGCAGGCATAAGTTGCCATAGGCATCGGCATCCGCCCCCCACTCCTCCGTATAATGCGTTTGCGGCACGGTGTACAGGCAAAGGGAGGCTGTTTTATCTGCCGCTACTGCGGTAAATCGAATCGTCTCTGCCGTGCAGGTTTCCAACGCGCGAGCAAAATCGGCATCAAAAGCGGCGGGGTCTGCCGGGGTAAAAATGAAGAGCACCTCCAATTGCGGCAAATCCGCCGTAAGCTCCGCCAAAGTGCCAAACCCGGTATCAAAGCGCACAGCGGGGCCAAGTGTGGCGTTTTGCACGGTCTCCAGCTCTGCAAAGCCGCTTGGGCGCGGAGCAGCCACAGGGTCATACGCATAAAAGGAAGCCCCGCCACAGCGTTTCAGCGCCTCCACCTGCGCCATGCGCACGGCAGAGTAACCCTGCGGGAACAAAAAGCCCATGCGCCGCCCCTCTTTGAGCAAAGCCGCCCAAGCACGCAAAGAGGCATGCAATGCCTGCATGGGGTGCGGTTTACCGGCACGAGTGGGGGTAGCAGCACGCGCCGCATCATATAAGTCCAACAAAGAGGCCTGCACAAACGCAGGCAGACCACGGCGCACCTGCTCATAGCGCGGATTGCTCTGCAACGCCATAGGCAAACCGTCGTGGCACACGGCCAGCAGGGGGATAGCGCCTGTTGCCCACGGCATGCAAGTAGCAAAGCAGCTTGCCTCGCCCGGCAGCATCCACTCCGGGCAATCCTCTGCCTGCACGGCCAGTTGCTGCGCGCGCCTGCAAGCCGGCACCGCCAGCAATGCCAACGCCCCCAGCCCCTTGAGAAAATGTCGGCGGCTTATGGCCCCACTACGGTCAACTCCTTGCATCGGGCTCATTATAGCGCATATCCCCCAAAATGGCAAATCCCAATTTGCAGCGCAAATCGGGATTTTTTTGAGTTACTGATGTTATGCAGAAAATCAGTTAGCCGCGCGGAACGCATTAATCAGGCTCTGCAAACCCTGTATTTGGTTGGAGCCGGCCTCCTTAATGCAGTCGCTGTACAGCTTACCACCCTGCCAGTGGTTGAAGGTAAAGCGGCAAACATCGGGGATGGCATTCTGGCTCTTGGCCACCTTCAAACGGCTGAAACCGCGGGTAAAATAGTCGTACTCACCATCACACCCGTAATACTTCATCTTGGTAAGCTCGTCGGAGTTAATCAGCGTAGTAGTGGTGGGCGTAAAAAGCTCTGTACGCGTTACCTCTTTTACCGCACAGGAGCTCAACCCCAATGCCAATATCAATGCAGGTATCAATTTCTTCATACGCGCCGGCTTATAACATATCTCCGTCCCCTTGTCAAGATACGCGCCATAACAAACTTATTGTCATTTTTAGTAAATTTCGCATAGATAATTCATTTAAACTTGCTTTTCCCTGCAAAATTTGCTGAGTGATATCCTTTCACAATCCGCCAAAAGGGAGGGGGTTAGGGGTAATACCACAACCGCCTCAATACACACGCCCTTTTTATAGCAGGTAGCTTTTGTAAAAAGTGTAATTTTTTGGGGTCTGTTTCAGATTGGTCAGTAACGCGTCAACCAATCTTATAATTTTCATTTAATATCTAAAATGAAAATAAAATTGTCCTTATTTTCATTTCGAGCACAAAATAGAAATTGACATCACACTTATTTTCATTTAAGCTGTCAGCATGAAGCGTGAAAATACAGGTCAATATGTGGTAGTGAGCACAATAGGGGAGAAGGTGCATGCCTACATACCGGCACCATTGCCGCCGCAGCCCTTGCCGGAGCTCAGTGCATCCGGTAACAAACGGCTAATGGAAGCTGTGCAGGCCTTAGGCACGCTGGATGGATTGGGCGAACATTTACCGGATGTAGCGCCATTCATCTACGCCTACATCAGAAAAGAAGCTGTATATTCATCTATGATTGAGGGTACGCAATCCTCACTCAGTGACTTGCTGTTGTATGAACAAGGGGGGTATGACCAAAACAATACGGATGACGTGGAAGAGGTAAGCCACTATGTTTCTGCCATGCAATTGGGTATGTCCCGCATGGCAGAGGGGTACCCCATTACACTGAGACTGATAAAAGAGCTGCATGCAGAATTACTGCGCAGGGGACGCGGCTCTACCAAAATGCCCGGAGAATTCAGACAAAGCCAAAATTGGATTGGAGACACCCGCCCCGGCAACGCGGTCTATGTACCACCGCCACCGCATGAACTCATGGCTTGCATGGGGGCGTTAGAATTGTTCATCAACCGGGATGACAACATCCCCCCCCCTAATCAAAGCAGCCCTTGTACATGTGCAGTTTGAAAGTATACACCCATTTCTTGACGGTAACGGCCGCGTAGGGCGACTGCTGATTCAAATGATGCTCTGCAGCAGTGGGCTGCTCAGCAAACCGCTATTGTACCTGAGCCTGTACTTTAAGCGCCACAGACAGGAATATTACAGATTATTGAACGATATTCGTCAAGACGGAAATTGGGAAGCCTGGATTGAGTTTTTCTTGGAGGCTGTCATTGATACCGCTGAAGATGCCGTCAGAATGTTGTCCGAACTTCAGAAACGTATTCTTCAAGACAGAGCCCTTATCGCCACATTGGGGCGCGTGCGTAAAAATGCGGAGAAAATTCTCAGCATTATGCAGCGCCATATCATTACACGTCCCCTTATTTTAGCGGAACAAGCGGGACTGGCACCTTCCACTACATACAGAATTTTGGATATTTTGGAGCAACACGGCATTGTTCAACAAAACACGGCAGGTGAGCGTAACAGACTTTACATCTATTCCGCATACCAAAGCATGTTGAATGACTGATAACGCCGCCTAAAATAGCAAATTTTGCAGACTTAATGCAGTTTTCCTTGATTTTCCCTGCAAAATTTGCTATATAAGCAACCAAGTCATGAGCACAATATCCCCCATAGCACAATTCGGCAATGTACCGGTCAACACCGCAGTACTGAGGGATGCTCTACACACATACCGTGCCCCACAAGCCAAAATTAAGCAGCTGGAACAACGCGGGGAGCTCATTCCGCTCAGACGCAATCTCTATCTCTGCAAGCAAAATACCCCCTGCAGCCGTCAGTTGATTGCGAATCATCTACTGACTCCCTCCTACATATCATACGAAAGCGTACTGGGAAACGCCGGTATCATACCCGAACGCGTTTATACCATACGGTCATCATGCACGGGGAGAAGTCGCCGTTTTGAAAATGCAACAGGCACCTATGATTATGTGCAAGTGCCGCTCTCCTATTACCCGATAGGCATTACCATAGGACACACGGCAGAAGGTTACGGCTACTACACGGCGCGCCCGGAGAAAGCGCTGTGTGATTTGATTTTGGCAACATCCGGCCTCAGGCTCCAAAGCCCTAAGTCAGCGGGAGAATATCTGGAGATATACCTGAGAGCTGACATGGATGCTTTGCGCACTTGGAATACGAATTTATTACATACCATTGCTCTTGCCGCTCACAAAAAGAAAGCGGACTTACTGAATCTCGAAAAATTCATACGCCATGAATGCCTTTGATGAAATGATTACGAGCTTGATATATGGTCAACCGACTATTTCATGCAGCTTGCTGATTTGATGATTATTCAAGTATAGCAAATTTTGCAGGCTTAATGCAGTTTTTCTTAACTTTCCCTGCAAAATTTGCTAAAACATAGACCATTTGGGGGTGCCGTGGGTGAGCCAACATCCATTTACACGCACCGGCGTATCGCAGAAATCCGGAAGGAGTGTCGGCATTCCCCTGCACCTGAAATGAAAATAAGGGACCTCTAAAAACTCGCTAAATGGCAATTTGCAGGTGTGAGCATCTCAAGCCGTCGCAGTGGCTTTGCTTACTTCGTATTTTGGATTTCACATTTCGTACTTCCAAGCCCCCTTGTGGGGCGAAATAACATAGGCAGGCGGTCAAGCGTGCACGCAGTGCGCGCGCGACCCCTGCTGATTATCAAAAAATATAGAGCCCGACGAGCTACGCGAGGAGGCCGACACAATCCCCACGAGGGGTGTTAACCCCGAGTCACTCCCCGCTCCGGGCTCACGCCCTGCGCTATATACATCTGTCGGCCTCGTCGCTACGCTCCTCGGGCTCGGATGTGTTTTTTTTCACGTGCAGGGGCTTACGCCCCTGCCTAAGCTATTTCGCCCCCATGCGGGGGCTATCAAATTCGGAGGGCATTCGCCCGCGGGTACGATATTTTTTTCGCCCTTGGCGGGGCTCAAAAAGTCGGCTCGCTAACGCTCGCGGGGTCTCCCCCACAACTACCAATTTGTGAGGGTACCAGAGTTTTTAGAGGTCCCCAAATAAGGAATCGGCTAATTTTCATTTCGGGCGTTAAATGAAAATAAGGGCAAAAAAAGCGAAAAAAAGCGCGTGAATTTGATTGACAATGAGGGGAGAATGGGGTATTCTGCCTGCCCCTGCTGATGCTGCAATATCAACAACGGGAGGCTGGGGGCGAGAGCGCAGCACCTTCCACAAACTCGTGTTTCCTGCTACAAGGTTACACACAACATATACAAATACAATGGTTAACGAACTCATTACAAAGATGGTGGAGGCCGGTGTACACTTTGGTCACCAGACCCGCAAGTGGCACCCCAACATGAAGAAGTACATTCTCACCCAGAAGAATGGTATCCACATCATCAACCTCGAGGAGACTGAGAAGTGCCTCGACAAGGCCTGCGCTTTCCTCGGCGAGAAGGCCGCCAAGAACAAGAAGATCCTCTTCGTAGGCTGCAAGCGCCAGGCTCAGGAGGCTGTTAAGGAGGCCGCAGAGGCCACCGGTCAATACTACGTCAACTTCCGTTGGCTCGGTGGTATGCTCACCAACATGAGCACCATCAAGAAGAGCATTGCCCGCCTCGACTACCTCGAGAACCTCGACAAGCAGCCCGAGTACAAGCAAATGTCCAAGAAGGAGCTCGCCTCCCTCGCTCGTGAGCGCGAGAAGCTGCAGCGCAACCTTCAGGGTATCCGCAACATGGGCGGTGCTCCGGACGTTATGGTAGCCATCGGTGCCGACCACGAGGACATCGCCATCCGCGAGGCCCACATCCTGGGCATCCCCGTAATCGTGCTGACCGACACGAACGCTGACCCCGACACCGTGGATTTCCCCATCCCCGGCAACGACGACGCTGTTCGCTCCATCCGCCTGATTCTCTCCGTACTCACGGAGGCTATCAACAACAACAAGGTTGCCTAATCAACAATTTACATTACGACAATGGCTGATATTACACCCCAGATGGTCAAAGAGCTGCGTCTTAAGACAGACGCCGGCATGATGGACTGCAAGAAGGCTCTCATGGAGTGCGACGGCGACATGGATGCCGCCGTTAAGTACCTGCGTGAGAAGGGTATCGCCAAGGCCGCCAAGAAGGCTGACCGCGAGGCTAAGGAAGGTGTTGTTACCACCATCGTAGAGGGTAAGGACGGCATCATCTTTGAGATTAACTGCGAGACAGACTTCTGCTCCAAGGGCGACAAGTTCCGTGCCCTCGTTGCAGAGATCGGCGCAGCCCTCAAGGCCTCTGCTGCCAAGACCCTTGACGAGGCTCTCAACGTTGCCATCAACGGCACCACGGTTGAGAAGTACCTGGCCGAGCAGTGTGCCGCCATCGGTGAGAACATGAAGTTCCGCAAGTTTGCCCGCTACACGCTGGACGGCGAGGGCAGCATCGTCTCCTACATCCACATGGGTGGCAAGGTGGGCGTGCTCCTTCAGGTTGCTTGCGGCAACGCCGCTACCGTAGCTGCAGAGAGCTTCAGCACCATGTGCAAGGACATCACCCTGCACATCGCAGCCTGCGCTCCCAAGAGCGTGGACTCCTCCTCCCTCGACCCCGCCTTCGTGGCAGAGGAGCAGGAGATTGCCAAGGCTCAGCTCATCGCAGAGGGCAAGCCCGAGGCTCTGTTGGAGAAGATTCTCCCCGGCAAGCTCAAGGCCCTTTACAAGCAAAGCTGCCTCATGAGCCAGGAGTTCGTGAAGGACCCCTCCATCAGCGTAGAGAAGCTTGTGTCCAACGTCGGCAAGGAGCTCGGCGACACCGTCACCGTGGTTTCCTTCGAGCGCTTCCAGCTCGGCGCCTGATAACCGCCTGACGACTCATCATTCCAAGAAGGGAACGCCACATGCGCGTTCCCTTCTTTTTTAAGCCTCTCACGTACAATCGTGTAGGGGGCTTTCGCCCCCTCACACACCACCGTACATGCCTTTTATGGCATACGGCGGTTTCCTAACCTTTACAGACTACGCTCTGCAATGAGACTACCCCCTGTTTCCTGAACCACTCT
>SUVJ01000080.1 GCA_015062045.1 Akkermansiaceae bacterium | reverse complement strand
AATGCCCTCAAGGTGTTGGAAAAAGAGCGTCGCGTTGTATTCATAGGCGATAGCAAGAGCGGCAAGTCCTCCCTACTGGCCGGGGTGGCGCAGTACCCCACCATTGCCAAGGCAGAAATGACAGGCACCTACCGCAGCTGGCGCTACCGCAACAACGGTGCGGAACCCGCCCCTGCCAATGCCACTTTTATTCCGCTGGAAAATCTGGAAGGGCTTGAGCTCATAGACACAGCAGCGGCAGAGGACCCGACAAATAAAAGCACCATTCAAGAGCTTATCAAAGGGGCAGATGCCGTTGTGGCCGTTATAGATGCCCGCAAAATTGAGGCTGCCGCCGTGTGGGATATGCTGGCAGAGCTGCCGCAAGAGAGCCGCAACGCAGCTTTAATTGCTGTAACGCATACAGATAAGTTAGCGGCGGAGGACGCCTTGAAACTCAAAGACGGGCTGCGAGACTACTGCCGCAAACGGCTCAGCAGCACCCCCGCCCTGTACTTTATAAGCCCCACCACCATGAAAGGCATGGAGGGGTTCACCCAGCGCGTGCAAGAGGCCTTGAACGCCCCGCAGGGGCTGCGGGCAGATATACGCAAGGTGATTGATTTATCTAACGATTTGCTCAACAAGCAATACCACATTTTAAGAGCAAGAGAAGCCGTATCCCAAAGCGATAACGGATTCTTAGACGGCATAGACCGCGAGATTGACAACTTTTTATCTCACCAGATGACCGGCATCAAAAACTATACCGATGCCTATGCAGAGGCCGCCCTGCAAGCCCTGCCCGCCACGCTGACCAAACTGCGCAAAGGGTTCGGGTTGTGGTTATCCCCGGTTACACTGGTAAGATTAAACCTGTTCGGGGCCGGCACAGAGACCTACTACTACAACATGCTGTGCCGGGAAATTTTGAGCCGACAAGAGGTAAGCGACTCCAACTTTGTGCAATCTTGCGCCGGGCACTGGAACCACGTGCGCCCCCGTATGAAAAAAGCCATGGAGTGCGAGATTGGCGATTTTCCGGAGCAGAGTTTGGGGGCAGAGCTGGATGAATTGCGCACCAGACTGGGCAGAGACCTTTACAAGCCATTTACGCAAGAGAAATTGCGCCGCAAAATCTCCATTATATTCAATGCCTGCGCAAAGTGGATGAAGTTTTTTATCTTCCTTATCTGCCTTTGCCTGATAGCCGCCGGGGTATTAGGCGTGTTGGGCATGACCACCCCTGCCCTGTGGATGGTACTGAGCGCCGGCATGGTGTGGGCACTGGGCAGTATCATTCACCTGGCAGCAGGCCGCCGCATACGCAAAGAGTTTGTAAGCTTGGCCAAGAGCCTGCACGAGAGCATGCTCAACGGCATTGGAGAAGATGTAAAGACTTTGCTGGTATCTCGCGTATCGGCATACCGCAGGCTGTACACAGAGCCCCGCCGCAAGGTTGCACGCAACGATGCCATGCTCAAGCCCCTGCAACAACGCCACCTTAACATCACCAGACAAATCGGCGGCATCATGCCGCGCTGACCCTTTACCCCCCTTTAAGCCATGCAAGAAACACTCACCGATATACGCACCCGCCGCAGCTGCCGCAAATACCGCGCAGAGCAAATTACTGATGCTCAATTGGACGCCATATTGGAGGCCGCCACCTGGACCCCAACCGGCCGTGGCAAACAATCCCCGCAAATGGTTGTTGTGCAAGATGCCGATACCCTCAAAGAGCTCTCCCGCCTCAATGCGCAGATTATGGGTACAGACAGTGACCCCATGTACGGAGCCCCCACAGCCGTAGTGGTATTTACAGACAGCACCAATGAAAACGGCATACCCGATGCCTCCCTGCTGATGGGTACCCTGATGCTGGCTGCACATGCCGTGGGTGTAGCCTCTTGCTGGATCAACCGTGGCAAGGGCATGTTTGAACTGCCGGAGGGCAAAGCCCTGATGCAAAAATGGGGCGTGGATGCCAAATACGAGGGATTAGCCATTTGCATATTGGGTTATGCGGCAGAGGGGGGGATTCCGCCCGTCAAGCCCCGCAGAGACGACTACGTGATAAGAGCCTGACTCAACAATCTTTAGGCCATGATACGCAAACTGGCAGTGGAGGGCGTTACGGTGTTTCCGCAGCGGGAGTCATTCTCATTTGTGCCCGGTATCAACATTATTGTGGGCGGTAATGACTCCGGCAAAAGCCACCTCATGAAACTGTGTTACGCCATCACCAAATGGGGGTGCGATGGCGCACGCCGTGAGCTGCCCGAGGTGTGGGCAGAGGAAAAACGACTGCGCCGAGACATGCTCCGCGTTTACGGCACCCACAACCTCACCTCCCTCACGGCGCGCAACCGCGGCAATGCCACGGCGCGTATCAAAGCCTCGTTGGAGGGGCACAAAGTGCCGCTCGGTGCGGCAGACCTCTGTTTCGGCTTTACCGCCAACCATGAGGAGGAGGGCTTGCACATAGAGAAACTGCCACAGCGATTCCTCTCGGAAAACGCCGTATTTATCTCTCCCAGAGAGGTGTTATCCATATACCCCTGCTACATGCAGGCAGGCAAACGCTACCCGGAGCTGCTGGACTCCGCCAGTTGGGAGCTCTGCCGCGCGTTGGAGGAGGAGCCGAGCGGGTACGCCATCCCCCCCGCACTTCGGTATGTGATACAACAGATTGAGGCTCTGTTATCCGGCAGATTAAAGAGAATGAACGGGCGATTTTACCTGCAACGCCACGGGCAAGAGCCCTTGGAGCTCAACTTGGTGGCAGAGGGGTTTAAACGCATCGGCACGTTGGGGTTATTGATAGGCAACGGCACCGTGCGGGCGGGCACCTCCCTGTTTTGGGATGAACCGGAGATGAACCTCAACACCACCCACCTGCCTTTGCTGGTACGCATCTTAACGGGCTTGAGCCACGCCGGGGTGCAAGTTATGCTTACCACGCACAGCCTTTTCTTGCTCAGAGAATTAGTGATTCAGCTTGCAGAAAAGAAGCACGCAAACATTACTCGCCGTTACTTTGGCATGCAGCCTGCCAACTCTACCTCGCAGGGCGTGCGTATTTCTGCCGGCAACTCGCTTGATGAAATTGACCACATTGATAGCTTGGATGCAGAAATGGAACAGGCAGACCGCTATCTGAATATGAACTATAACCCCGGGGAGGACGCCTGAGCGTGTTTCAGGCCGGTACCAGTTGTGTAGAGGGTGTGCACCGCTTCAACTTTGAAGCGGGGTATTATGTTTGCCGTTTTGAATGCTCCCCCTTCTACTCTCACCACGCCCAAAACTTTTGCAACAGTTGCAAAGAGATGGACTTTGTGCTTTACCACCCCGGCAAAAAAGAGCTGTGGTTGGTAGAGGTAAAAGATTACCGCTTTAATGCCCGCCCCAAGGTGAGAGATTTAGTGGAGAAACTGTGCCGCAAGGTGAGAGACTGCCTGTTTTTGCTGCGCACCGCTGCGCTTTGTGCCCCCGAGGAAGAGCCGGCAGAGGGCATTTCCCTGCGGGATATTGCCCGCATGAGCCTGCAAGCCAAGCGCATACGCATTGCTTTTACCATAGAACTGGCACGCACGGGGCTGTTCCCGCCCAAGAGCCTGCTGGCCACCATTAAAGACCTGCTTTACAGGCAAATACGGTTTATTGACCCGGACATGCTCTGCCTGCCCATTACGGAGTCCGGCGGCATAGGGCCGTGGACCATCACCTCCGCCGGGGCAGACCACTCATCGCGCATCCAAAAACGCATAGAAGAAGCCCGCCTGGCCCACGAAAAAGAAGCAAAACTAGCGCAGGAGCGCGCGCGCCATGCCCAAAAACAAGCCGCTAAAAAACAAAAAAAAGCACGCAAATCCAATATCCCGCTCTGGAAACAACGGGCAGAAGAACGCCAGGCAGGCATGACCGGCAACCATGCGGACCGCCGTAAGAAGAACGACAACTCCCCGACAAATTCATGAGAAAGAAAAAACGGCTTATAGCGATTTTAATCGGCTTATTACTTTCCCTTATTCCATTGGCTATACTGTTTAAGAATAAATGGGAAGCCCCCTCCCCGGTAATTATTACCCCCATTCATCTGAAGGAGGATCCGAACGGGCTGCCGGCCCTGGCTCGCCGCCAAATAGGCGTAACGGTAGGCTACACCGCAGATTATGTGGATTTGGAGTACCCGGGCGGGGATGTTCCCATGGAAAGCGGCGTGTGTACGGATGTCATCATCCGCGCCCTGCGCCTCAAGGGCTTGGATTTACAAGAACTGTTGCACGAGGATATCAAACACAACTTCCGCCGCTACCCCGGGCGCAAATTATGGCGCCAACGCGCCGCAGACCCCAGCATAGACCACCGCCGCGTGCCGAATTTGGAGATTTTCTTCAACCGCATCGGCTGGAGCGTGACAGAGCACCCCACCGACAACCCGGACGATTACAAACCCGGAGATTTAGTAACATGTTTTGATGCCGCCCACGGACGCCCGCACATCATGATTGTGAGTGACCGCAAGCATGAGCAAACCGGTGTGCCAAAAGTCATTCACAACTCCGGCAAGGGCACAGAAGAAAATGATGATTTATTCGAGTTTCCCATCACGGGGCACTTTCGCCCCGTGTTCGGCAAGCCCATACAATACCCGGAGCCCGAAAAAAAGAAAAAGAAATGAAAGCATACACCCTGATTACCCTGTTGATATTAGCCTGCAACAGCTTGTTTGCAGATAGCAGATTACCTGCCCATGCCCGCGCCCAGATAGGTGTTACCGTAGAGTATGATCCCTCATACGTATCCCTCAAATACCCCGGAGGAGACGTACCGCAGGACCGCGGCGTATGCACGGATGTTGTCATACGCGCCATGCGGCAACTGGGCTTCGACCTGCAAAAAGAAGTGCATGAGGACATGAAGAAAAACTTCTCTGCCTACCCCAGCCGCAAAAATTGGGGGCTCAAACGCACAGATAGAAATATAGACCACCGCCGTGTGCCCAACTTGCAAACATTCTTCAAGCGCAAGGGGTGGAGCCGCCCCGTTACCCAAAACCCGGCGGATTACAAACCGGGGGATATTGTCACCTGCCTGCTGGGGGATACCCTGCCGCATATCATGATTGTGAGCGACCGCAAAAATGAGCAAGGCGTGCCCCTCATCATCCACAACATCGGTGCGGGCACGCAAGAGGAGGATGATTTGTTTACCTACACCCTCACAGGCCATTACCGGCCCCAATTATAACGAGCATTCACCATGAAAAAAGGATTGGTACTGGAGGGCGGAGCCATGCGCGGCATGTTCACCGCAGGTGTTATGGACGTGCTGATGGAGCAAGGCGTGGTGTTCGACGGTGCCATCGGTGTATCGGCAGGGGCGGCGTTCGGCGTTAATTACAAAAGCGGGCAAATAGGGCGGGCCATTCGCTATAACGAGCGTTTTTGCCATGATAAACGATACTGCGGGTTGTGGAGCTTACTGAAAAGCGGGGATATTTACAACACAGATTTTTGCTACCGCGTAGTGCCCATGCAGTATGACCCGTTTGACTTTGATGCCTACTGCAAAAACTCCATGGAGTTTTATGTGGTATGCACGGATGTTGAGACCGGCACTCCCGTATACCACCCCTACGGCGGATGGGAGGACCACGGCTTTGACTGGATACGCGCCTCGGCATCCATGCCGTTGGTATCTCACATGGTGGAGATTAAGGGGTGCAAAATGCTCGATGGCGGTATCAGCGACCCCATACCCCTGCGCTATTTTGAAAGCTTGGGCTATAAGCGCAACGTATTGATACTGACGCAGCCCAAGGGATACCGCAAAAAGAAAAGCAGTGCCATGTGGCTCATAAAGCTCATGTACCGCAAATATCCCCACTTGGTGGAGGCCATGGCACGGCGGCATGAGGTTTACAACGCTACCTTGGATTACATTGAAGCCCAAGAAACAGCCGGAAAAGTGCAGGTGATTCGCCCCAACGCCCCCCTGCCCGTGAGCCGCGTGGAGAAAAACCCCGCCAACCTGCGCGCCGCCTACAACATAGGCAGGGATGCCGCCACCGCACGCCTGGCAGACATACGCCGTTATTTGGACGAATCGGGGACCTCTAAAAACTCCGGGGCTCCCTCAAATTGGTAGTTGTGGGGGATCCCCCGCGAGCGTTAGCGAGCCGACTTTTTGAGCTCCGTCGGGGCTCTGATTTCGACGGGCATTCGCCCGCAGGGTATCCCCTACAAATTACCATTTATCGAGTTTTTAGAGATGCCCGAATCGTAAATGCGCAGCAACTTCTTCATGAAAAAAGGCTGCGAGGCAAATACCACGCAGCCTGTATTGTTTGGAAAAAGGAGATTGCTTAATCAGCATCCGGCAGGAGCTCCGTCATGAGGCCCTCCAAATCTGTGCGGACAGATTGGCGGGTAGCCATCGTTTTGAGCTCAACCTCGGGGAACTCGCTACCCACAATGAGCGCATAGGTGGCACCGATTTTATCTGCACGCTTGAGCTGGTTGTTCATCTTGGCAGGTGCAAGCGGCAAATCCACACGCAAGCCGGCATCTCGCAAGGTGGAGGCGAGGGAGAGCATTTGCATGCGCATCTCGGGGGCAGCAAGCACCATGCAAACATCGCACACATCGGGCTTAAGGGCAGCGTCTCTCAACGCGCGGGCGGCAGGGCAAGCCTCAATCAGGTGAGCTATCACGGCATCTCCCATGGCAAAGCCCGTGGCGGGCATATCCACCGCGCCGTCGGAGAGCGTGGATACCAAGCCGTTGTAGCGGCCACCGCCGGCCACAGCTCTAAGGCTGTGCCCCTTATCAAAAATCTCAAACACTAACCCGGTGTAGTAGGCCAAGCCACGCACCACGTACAGGTCAAGCTTTACGTAATCTGCCAGGCCACGTGCCTGCAGCTCTGCGTATACGGCATCGTAGCGGGGGGAGCAACCGGCAGGCGGGTTCTTGATGAATGCCTCCAAATCCTCACGTTTCATACCGAAGGCATCCAGCTTTTGCTGACTTACCTCGGGGCGATCACGCTCAAATTTGTCGATAACGGAGAGGAAATCCGCCACCTTATCCTCAGCAACACCATGCTCCATGGCATAGGCAATCCACACATCGCGGTCGCTGATACGCACCACAAAGTCATCTGCCGTAAACCCGAACTCGCGCATGCAGTCAATGGCCAGAGCAATCAGCTCTGCATCGGAGCCCTCACCGGCATCACCCAATATATCTGCATTAAATTGCACAAACTCACGCAAGCGACCTTTCTGCGGTTTCTCGTAACGGAAACAAGAGCCAATCTCAAACCACTTGAGGGGCTTGGCATAATCCATTTGGTAAGAGGCGGCAATACGCCCCAGAGAAGCCGTCAGCTCGGGGCGCAGGGTAATATCTCGCTCCCCCTGGTCCTTAAAGCGGAAGAGCTGGGTGGGCAGCTCGCCACCGGATTTTTTGAGGTAAAGCTCTGTAGCCTCAACAGTGGGGGCCTCCCACTCCACGAAACCGTAGCGGTGCGCTACCCGCCGCCACGTATTGAAGAGGTAAGCACGGAAGGCGTATTCCTGCGGAGCAAAATCGCGGAATCCCGGTAGCGGTTGAAATTTCATGTTCGGCATAATATTAAAGAAATAATGTTTGAGCGGGTATTATACACGTGTCTTTCGCATTGTCAACAATATACACTTTGTCATATCTGAAAAAGCCGGGCTTGATTCCACGCCGAACATCAGGTAGAATGTAAGACATGAAGAGATGGCATAAGAGAACACTCTGCATACTGGCCTTGGGCGTGGCAGGGCTGGTAGCCTTGGCGTATCGCCCGGCTTTTTGCCGTGACAGCGCAGAAAAAAACAAGTTTTTAAAGGATGCCGTCAGTGAGTTAAGCAAGCATGATGACGCACAGGGCATCAACCTGCACTATACCTGGAACCTGACCCGCCACCCCAACGGCACACTTTTGATGGGTGATACGCAGCCGGATGCCTTCCGTATGCTGCAACATGCCACTTGGGATATTGATATACGCACGCAAAACGGCAAAATGGAAGCCACCTACAACACCCCCGTTTTACACGCGCAAGACTCCACCCATTTGGTAAAAACAGAATACAGAGCCTATTTTACACGCCCCACCCTGCGTTATACCCCCAACGGCAATATAGCGGCAGAGCACCGCCTGCACCTGAGTTGCCAAGTCTCCATCACCCCTTGCTTTTGGGGTAAGCCTATCTGCACCTCTGCCACACAGATTTTGCGGATTATTCCCAATATGGGGGCTGTGGATTTGGAATCGGCATATTACACGGCAGACAAGATTGTAACTGAAAACGCAGATGCTGATTTACCGGCATTGTACTATGGTACGGAGCGAGAAAAAGCCCTGCAATACCTGTTATATGAGTTAGCGGATTGCGTGTACAGTCACAACACAGCAGGCTTGCATGAGTACATATCAAAAGCCACAGAATACGTTGAGCAACTCACTACTGCCGATGCGGATTGGCCCCATTGCTGGGAAGAAGGCGCCGCAGAGGCCAAACGAGCTGCGCAATTAATAGAATCCACCCTTACCTATTTGCAAGAGGTCAACTGTTTGGACAGCCAAGAGCTGGCGGATTTTGTCAACGGACCCGTTTTTGCCCGCATTTTCGGCACAGAATTGAAAAAAAGAGAAACAAACGGCCTGCTTGACGATTTTGGCAGCGGAACCGATAACATTGATTTTGAGATAATTACAGAAGAAGAGTTTTTCAATGATGAAAAAAATTAAAAAAAATGCGGCATTTTTGAAAGAATTTTGAAAAAAAGCACGTACTATTATATGTAACAAGGCCGGGGTGAGAGCCGGCCGACTTTTCATAGAGTAGGTGTAAGTACATGCCGGTCGGGATAGAGAGAATCCCGACCGGTTTTGTATTCATGAAAGAGTAATGCGCTCCAAATCATCCGGCACGTAAATGTTGCCGGGGTAAAATTGAGCGGCCTCTGCAGCATAGCGTATGCGGCGTGTGGACAGCGTTTTATCCTCCGTATGGTACAGCAGAAGGTTTTTAACATTGAGTTGGGCGGCAAGGCGCCCGGCATCCCACGCGGTGCTGTGGTGTTTTTCATACGGTTTAAAACGCTCGCGGTCCTCATACAGACAAAAAGCCTCGCACAACAACCAATCTGCCCCGGCGGCATAGTCGTGGGCGCGCTCGTTGTAAGGCTCATCCCCCAAACACGTGAGGCGTTGGCCACACGGCAATGTTAAACAGAACCCGAACTGCTGCGCCTTGGTGGAGCCTATATCAAACGCATGCCCCACCATGCCGGCAGCTTCAAAAGCGGCACCATCCGCAAGCGCATTAAACAAAATATCCACCCCGAAATGTGCACACACTTTACCGGGCAAGGTGCAGCGGCATATTTGCTCCAACACGCGCATAGCTTCCGCATGACCATACACATGCATCACGCCGGTGTACTTGCCGGAGTTCATGCCCTGGGCAATCATGCGCACCACCCATACCACGCCGAATATGTGGTCTGTATGCGTGTGAGTTAAAAATAAATGGCGGATAGACTGCAAAGGGATATCGGCTTGCTCCAAGCGGCTCAATATCGTGTTGCCGCCACCCGCATCCACCAAGAAAACGGACTCCTCATTCTTTACGGCAAAACAGGTATTATAACACCGCGTTACAGCGGCATTACCCGTGCCCAACATAATCAGCTCTGCCATGGTGGTATTCTATCATAATCAAAACCTGAAGACAAGTATGATTAAATAAAATAAAAATGCGTCATTTTGCAGCATTGTCATAACACAAGCTTGACTTACCATACACGTTCAGTAAAATAGAAGCGTCTAAAGACCGCATTTAAGATTATGAAGTTCCCCATCATTTCTACAGTAGTAGCAACACTGGCAGCCATGGTTACCACAGCCACGGCAGATATCAAAGTAGCCGCCGTCGATATCAATATGCTGTACACAAAGTACTATAAGCGCTTTGATACGGAAGTTACTCTGAGAACCTCCATGGAAGAAATCAAGGCTGAAATTCTCAAGCGACAAGAGGTTATTAAAAAGCTTCGCGAGGAGGCAGAGCAGATTCGCGCCCAGTATGACCCCTCTCGCTCTCAGAAAGAAATTGACAATCTGCGCAAGCAGCTGGAGGTCAAGGCAACCGAGATTCAGGCTAAGGATGCCGAGCTTAAGGAGTTTGCCCAAACACGTGACCGCGCATTCCAAGAGCTGTACAAGAGAGACATTGCCATACTGTTGAATGACGTGCAGAAGTGCGTTGAGGAGGAGTCTGCCAAGGGTGGCTATGATTTGGTCATCGACTCCAGCGCCATGAATTCGGCTCCCCGCACCAAGGTGTTCCCCTACGTCAACGCCTCTTTCGACATCACCCCGCAGGTACTCCAGAAGCTCAACGAGGGGGCTCCTGCCGGCTTCGACGCTGATGCCGAGCTGCAAAAGGCAGGCATTAATCTGCCCAAGTAAATAAACCACAACAAACTTTCTACCGAGCCGCTTATGAACCTCTCCCTTACAGAAGTTCTCGCGCTCACAGGAGGAAAAATTCTCAGCGGCGCTCCGGAGGCCACGGTCTCCGGAGTTGCTACTTTGGCAGAGGCCACGCCGAGCGAGATTTCCTTCTTGGGCAATGAGAAATACTTCAAAGACTTTTTAGCCACCAAAGCCGGCATTGTGCTGGTACCGCCTGCACTGCCGGAATACCCGGAGGGCGTAGCTTTCATTGAAGTGGAGAACCCCTCTTTGGCATTCAACGCCATGGTAGAGCACTTCATGAAAGCCGCCAATGACTTTGAGCCGGGCATTGCCCCGAGTGCCATTGTAGACCCCACCGCCAAGCTCGACCCGACCAAGGTACGAGTATGCGCCGGGGCCGTTATTGAG
>SUVJ01000079.1 GCA_015062045.1 Akkermansiaceae bacterium | reverse complement strand
TTCGCCTCCGGCTTCCTTCCCACCCCACATTACTGTGACGCAGTTGCCCTTGGCTATTTGATTCCGCCCTGTCAGCGGCTCATTGGGGACTCTCACCCCAGTTACGTGTCATGCCTGACGTACTACTGAAAAAGCCGCTCGGGGAGAGCGGCTTTTCAGTAAATTGGAATGTTGAGACAGTATTACTCCTCATCCTGGCCGGGCACGGCGAGCAAGATGTGCAGCGTACGCTCGTCATCCTTAATGGTATTGGTAGCGTGTACGGCACCTACACCTTCCAGGAAGGGCGTGAGCATTGCGGCATCCGGGGATGCCTGTGCAGCAACACCCAAAGCAGCCGGGCGCACGGTGTAAACGGCACCGGTAAAGTTGATTTTGCCGTTACCGTATTTCACCATCTGGGCATTGAGCGCAGACGAGTTACCAAAAGCAAAGGTCTTATCCTTTTCAGAGATGGTGGAGTTAAGCTCCATACCGGGGAGCAAGTCACCCATATCTGCCGTGTGAGAGGCAGCCGTTTTACCGGTCTTGCTCTTCACCTTCTTACGGAGGGAATCTGCCTTACCGCCCAGCATGCGACCCACGCAGGTAACAAGCTCATCACCGGCTTTGCCGAGGGCAGCGCGGTCCTTTACCGCATTAAAATAGGAGAATGCCATGCTGCCATCCTTAAGCGGCATCACCACAAAGGCGGGTACTTCACCCAATGCCTTATCCGCAGCGCGCAGGTTCTTCATGAAGGTCTTGATGCGGGGCATATACTTGAGCAGCTCCGTGCCACCGGAAGCCGCAGCGGCTGCGGGCTCCATAGAGGTAACATAGCCGGCGGCCACCTGCAAGGCGGGCTCCAGCACATCAATGGTCTTGCGGGGATTCACCGTTGTCTCCTCCGTTGACTCGGCATAGAAAAGCACCTTGTCATTGCGGGCTATACGAGCCAGGCGAATGTTGCCGGGTTTAAAGGTGGAATCATAGGCATCAAAAGACACCTTGACGTGTGTGCCGTCATCTTGCGGCCATACACAGAAGCGGAAAGGCTTGTCGGCATCCGTACGCACGAATGAGGACACATAGTTGAACACGGGTTTGATACCATTGGCGGCTGCATTGTAGGCGGCCACGTTGGAGTCATCCTCCTTACCCATGGCGCGGAAAACATCCTGAGCAAAATCAGCCAAGGCCTTCATGTCATACTCTTGGTACGAGTTGAGGGCGTTGGTAAGCTCGGGGCTCACATAACCCGCAGTTTTGATACCGGAAAGCAGGTAGGGGTCATACGGTGTCAAAGCCTCAGAACTTAAGATGGACTTATCCGCAGAGTCTGCGGTGTTGATTTCATTGGGATCCTCGCATATAACGGCAATCAATGTACCGCCCTGTTGTTTGAACATAAGGTAAAGAGAACGGGCGGAGATTTCGTCTCTGAGGGTGGACTCAATGGAGGCATCACCCTCCGGCATATCAAAGAGAGCCTTGAAGGGAATCTTCACGCCCTTGCAGCCGTTTTCCTCTACACGGGTACCGCTGTATTTGGTGGCGTAGGCCTCAATGTAATCCTCTGCGGCATCCATCAAATAACGGTGGGCGGGCACATCTGCCGTAACGGAGACATACACGGGGTGCAGACGCATGCCCTTAACCTTACGCAAAGCATCCAAGGCAGGTTTGCGAGCCTCTGTCACCACTTGCTCAGCAATAACACCGGAATATTCGGCACGGGCAGATTCGGTCCAGCTCTGAGCACGGGCGGGGTAATCCTTACGACCGGCAAGGTATTGATAAAGGGGCATGAAAGCCAGCAAATCCGCAGCATTACCCTTACCTACAGCGATGCCGATGGATTCTACATGTTCCTTTACTTTTTCGTTATCCAAGCCTTTACCCGGGGCAAGGCTAAGGAAGAGGGGCGGCATGGAGCGAACATCCGCAATGTAAACGCAGGCCTCAGCATCCGCAGGCATTACAGCCAATGCAGGGTATGTACCGGCACGGCGAGCAGCATCGGCATCCACAGCATGCGGGGCTGCCGCCAAATCCTTGTACAGTTGAACCAGAGTGCGGGCTGTTGCGGACTCAGTAAACAGGGGAGCAGCAACCAAGGCTGATAATAATAAGGTGTGACGGAATTTCATGGCTGCCTGCATTCTAGCGAATCCGCCCCGCCGTGTAAAGCTTAAAAGTTATTATTTAAGTAGGATTTAGTCTTTTTTCTACTCAAAATCAAGGTCAATGCAAAAGGTGGAGCTCAACGCAGCTGTGTCAAAGTCTGATACGGCGGCAGCTGCATCCGGCGCAGACATCAGATCTGACGGATCTACACACCTGAGCGTAAACAACAAAGATGGGTCCTCATCTATAAGACACCCGGCAGCGTATATGGCGGCTGCCGCATGGGGGCATGGCTCACACCAATCCGGGCATGTGCAGTGCATGCACCAATCTGACGGGGCGGGTAAAAGCCCGATTTCCGGGTCGCAAAGTTGGTGAAGCACGGCGGAGTCCACCTTGCCCTCCAGCAAGGAAACTAAGGAATCAATTTTACCGCAACAGGCGGTTTTCAACACATCAAGTTGCTCCGCATCAAAGGGAGCAATGCGCAGGCTCACCTCATAAAGCGCATCTGCACTGACACGGGCAGAGATATGGCCGGGGCTAATCCGTAAGTCCAACACACAGCCATGGCGCAACAAGGTACGCCCCGGGGCCAGGCAAAGCCCCCCGGCCTCACATTGAGCCAAATGACGCATCCAGGCACTGCCCCAAAAGTGGGCAGCCAATTTACGCGTGGTGTTGACAACAGGGTGCAGCTCCTCCCCCTCTGCACGCAGCTCTGCCAAACGTTGCGCAGCCAGTTTACCCAGCTGTGCCACACTCATGCGGGGGCTATCGGCATCCTCACACATAAAAAAGGCACGCCGCAAAGCCGCATAACGGGCCTTGCGGCGTGGTGATATTAAATGCTTACTTTACTTGGTAACGCTCTTGAAGTACTCAAGCGTGGTCTTAAGCCCCTCCTCAAGCGTGTACTTGGGCTCCCACCCGGCACCGCGCAGTTTGTCTGCACAAGCTCGGGAGTGTTTCACATCACCCGGGCGCTCGGGCAGGTGTACCACCTTGGATGAGGAACCGGCTGCCTTGATGATGATTTCAGCCAAGTCGTTAATGGTAATCTGGCCACCGTAACCCACGTTGTTTACGCCCGTTACCTCCGGATGCTCGGCAACATAAGCCAAGGCACCCACAATATCCTTCACATAAATGAAATCGCGGGTCTGCTCACCATCACCAAACACGGTGATATCCTCACCCTTAAGGGCTTTCTCCATGAAAATGGGCACGGCAGCGGCGTATGCACCCTTGGGATCCTGGCGCGGGCCAAACACGTTGAAGAAGCGGCAGCAACCGGTGTTAATTTGACCGGTGGTGCGGAACATGTCCATATAGTACTCACCATCAAGCTTGGTGATACCATAGGGGCTCTTGGGCTCGGGGTACATGGTCTCTACCTTGGGCACCACGGGGTTATCACCGTAAATAGCGGCAGAGGATGCCAGCACTACCTTTTTGCAACCGGCCTTGGAGGCTTCCTCCAACACGGTAAGAAGACCGTTTACGTTAAGATCCAAGCATTCACGAATCTTGCTCATAGACTCGGGCACGGACACCAAAGCAGCCATATGGAAAATATAGTCCACCCCCTCCACAGCCTTAGCCACAAGCTCGCGGTCTGTGATAGAGCCCTCAATAAAGGTCACCTTCAGGCCGTCCAGATTTTTCTTGTAGCCTGTGCGCAAGTTATCAAGCACACGAATCTCTTCTGCCACACCCTGATAATGCTCAGCAATGTGAGAGCCGATGAAGCCGGCACCGCCGGTAATAAGGATTCTCATGGTAAAAATGAAATTGGTTTACGCGTGTATATTATAGGTTTCCCGGGCAGATTGCAAGAAAAAACAGTATTTCCGCCACAAATTGTGATTTACTTGACAAAAGCAGAGTAACATGCTAGGCTTGCGGCATGTCAAACACAGATTTGATTCAAGAGATACAGCGACTTAAGGAAGAACGCAATGCCGTGATTCTTGCCCACAGCTACCAACGTGCAGAGATTCAGGATTTGGCAGATTTTGTGGGAGATTCTCTGGCCTTGGCACGCAAGGCACAAGAGGCAGAGTGCGATGTTATCGTGTTCTGCGGGGTGCATTTCATGGCAGAGACCGCCTGCATCCTCAACCCCACCCGCAAGGTGCTGCTGCCGGATTTGAATGCAGCCTGCTCCCTTGAGCAATCTTGCCCGGCAGAGGAGTTAGCCGCATTTCTTGAAGCAAATAAAGAGAAAAATTACTACGTGGTGGCCTACATCAACTGCTCCATCGGTGTAAAAGCCCTGGCAGATGTCATTGTAACCAGCGGTAACTCCCAACGTATTATTGAGACAGCCCCGGCAGACCGACCGATTCTTTTTGTACCGGACCGCAATTTGGGGGCGTGGACCGCCCGCAAGGTGGGGCGAGAAATGACGCTGTGGAACGGCGCATGCCATGTGCACGAGCGCTTTACCCGCGACCGCGTGCTGGAGATGCGCGCCCAATACCCCGATGCAGAGGTGGTATGCCACCCCGAATGCCAAGAGCCCATACGCCTGCTGGCAGACCATATTTGCTCTACGGAAAAAATGATACCGTATTGCAGGGACAGCAAGGCCGCACGCTTCATCATTGTGACAGAGAGCGGCATATTACACCGCTTGCGCAAGCTGGTACCGGGCAAAGAGTTTATAGGCATGGGCTTTGAGCAATGCTCTTGCAACGAGTGTGAATACATGAAACTCAACACTTTGGAAAAGCTGCGCAATTGTCTGCGAGACATGAGCCCCGAGGTGCGCATAGAAGAGGAGCTGCGCCGCCGTGCAGAGAAGCCGCTGCAACGCATGCTTGACCTCTCCCTTTGAGCTGAGCCTGCTACGGCATGAAAATAGCCCCGCACATATTAGCCCACGGCAACTGGATATCCATGGCAGATTTCATGGAGGTGGCTCTGTATGATGAAGATGCGGGGTACTACAGCCACAACATACCGGGCATAGGCTACCGTGGGGATTTTGCCACCGCTGCCACCATGAGCAGCCTGCCCGCCCGCCGCATAGTGGCCTTGTGGAGAGAAAGCTGCAAAGCCTGCGGATGCCGTTTACCCATCATTGAAATAGGTGGGGGCAACGGGGATATGGCCATGGCCGTGCGGCGCGAGTTCTCTCTGTGGGAGAAAATGTTTGCACGGTACATCATGGTAGACCGCGCCGCTGCCCTGCGCCAACTGCAACGCATTGTGGCAGGCAGTGCAGTCAGCATTTGCGATACCGTTGAAAAAGCCCTTAAAAAGGTCAACGGGCGTGCCTTTATTTTCAGTAATGAACTGCCGGATGCCTTCCCCGCCCGTCAATTCGTATTCCAAAACGGCGAATGGTGGGAGCTGGGCTTAGCCGTTGCAGATGGCAGGGTGATTCGCCAGGCAGATAAACAGCCCTTACCGGCATCCACCGCCTTTACCACATGGGCAAAAGAGGGGCAAGTGATAGAGGTGCATGAGAGCTACCACAAATGGTATGCAGCCTGGCAAAAACACTGGCAACAAGGCACCCTGCTCACCATAGATTACGGGCAAACTGTTGATAAACTGTACTACCGCCGCCCGGGTGGTAGCCTGCGCGGGTACAAGGCACACACCCTGTTGGGGGCGGACGAGCTGGCAGCCTTAGCCGGCAAGTGTGATATTACGGCAGATGTCAATTTTACGGATCTCATTAATTTGGCACGCGGCTGCGAGGGCGACACGCTGCAATACATGAGCCAGCGGGATTTTCTGCTGCCCATGGCAGACACCACCCGCCCGGAGGAGCAACACCTGGTGACAGAAGGTGGTGCAGGCACCTACTTTAATGTGCTCATTCAACATCGCTACGGCAACTAACCATGCAACCGTTATTCGTCAACGGCGCCCCGTTTGAGCCACATGAGCCGCAGGACGGGATTCTTGCAGATTTAGCAGCGTTTTTGAAGGAGTGGGAATCTGCCACCCCCACCATGTGCCTGCAAACATCCGGCTCTACCGGTACCCCCAAATGCATAGAAGCAACTAAGGCAGCCATGCGGGCCTCTGCAGAAGCAACGTGCCGATTTTTCGGGCTGCAGCGGGGCGATAAAGCCCTGCTCTGCCTGCCTATGCGCTACATTGCCGGCAAAATGATGGTAGTACGGGCCCTGGTGAGCGGGCTGGAGCTGGTGACAACCCCACCGTCATCCACCCCACTTGCCACCCTGCAAACCACGGTAAAATTTGCCCCATTGGTGCCCATGCAAGCTCACACCACCCTGCAACAACCCCACGGTATGGAGCAACTGGAAAAGGCGGCTATTATTCTATTGGGGGGCGGTTTTATCGATGCCGCGTTGGAGGCTGCCCTGCAAACCTGCAGCTCTGCCGTTTACGCCTCTTACGGCATGACGGAGACCCTGAGCCACATAGCCCTGCGACGAGTCAACGGGGCACAACGCACTGCCTGCTATACCCCCCTGCCCGGTATCGACATCCGTTTAAGCTCACGCGGTACTCTTGCCATATCTGCCCCAAGCTTAGGCATTGAATATCTGGAAACAAACGATATTGCAGAAATTAACCCGGACGGCACCTTCCGAATCTTAGGCAGGGTAGACAATGTTATCAACAGCGGCGGCATTAAAATACAGGCAGAATCCATAGAGCAAGCCATACTGGCTGCAACGGGTATCACCTGTGTGGCAGTCCCCCTTCCGCACCCCGTGTTGGGACAAAGCGTCGGCCTCGTGTGGGAGGGAGATGAAGCTTTGCAACCCGCGCTGATGCAAGCTATTGACACCCTCCCCAAATACCACAAACCCCGGCGCATTATTCACGCAGCCATTCCCCGAACCCCCACCGGTAAACCCGATAGAGCAAAAACTAAAGCAACCGCATTAGAGTTGTAAAATAAAAAGCCGGTGAACCGTTAAACGGAACACCGACTGAAAATGTATTGAGAGGGTGGGATTAACCGATTTCGGCACGGCCGGAAAGGCGAGCGCCCTCTACCATGGAAAGCACATTGGTAGTGATGTCTCCATTAACAACGGCGTGGTCATTAAGGTGGCAGCGGGTGCTGTCCACATTGCCATCCACACGGCCATATACGTGAACCTCACCGGCGCGGATGTTGCCTTTGATGTCGGCCAACTCACCGATGGTCACTTTACCGGATTCGGAGAGGATTTCGCCCTCCACCTTACCATCAATGTGCATGTCATTCTGGAAGGTGATGGAACCGATAATCTCAATTCCCTGTGCAAGAACGTTAGTTGTGTTGCTCATAAATGTATAAATAGTGCGGTATTACACCGTCATGATTTCTTTTTCTTTGGCGGTTACCAGCTCGTCAACCTTCTTCACATACTTATCGGTCAGCTTCTGCACCTTCTCCTCGGTCTGGCGCACGCCGTCCTCGGTCAGAATGTTGTCGGCCTTGAGCTTCTTGATACCATCCATACCGGCCTTACGGGCACCGCGAATGCGTACACGAGTATCCTCGGAGAGGCTCTTCACATACTTGCAGAGCTCCTTACGGCGCTCGCCGCTCAGCTCGGGAATGGGAAGACGTACGGAGCGGGCATCGATGATGGGGTTAAGGTTGAGTTTGCTCTCAGCAATAGCCTTCTTAATATCGTTAAGAGTGCTGGGGTCAAACGGTTGAATGAGGATGGAGCGGGCATCGGGCGTGGAAACCACGGCAATGCTCTTAAGCTTCATGCTCGTGCCGTAAGAGGCCACGTAGATGTCCATATTGTCCACGAGGGAGGGAGATGCCTTACCGGTACGCACACCGGCAAAGTCAGCCATCATGCGCTCTACAGCCTCCTCCATAGAGGTTTCGGTTTCGAGCAGGAGTGTTTCTTCGTCCATGTTATGTTTGATGTTTAAGTTCTGAAAAATTATTCACCGATGATGGTACCGATTTGCTCACCGAGCAGCGCACGAGTAATGTTGCCGGGCTGGTGCATGTCAAATACCATAATGGGCTTGTGGTTATCCTTACAAAGGGTGAAAGCTGTTTGGTCCATCACCTGCAACTCACGGCTGATGCATTCTTCATAAGAAATGGTGTCAAAGCGCGTGGCGGTGGGGTCCTTCTTGGGGTCTGCGGTATACACACCATCTACAGAGGTTGCCTTCATCACCACCTCTGCATTAATCTCGCAGGCGCGCAGGGCAGCGGCGGTATCTGTGCTGAAGAAGGGGTTACCCGTACCGGCAGCAAATACAACCACCTGGCCGGCGCGCAAATCCTCACGGGCAATGTTGCGCACGTAGGGCTCTGCCACGTTCTTCATTTCAATGGCACTCATCACATGGCAAGGCACACCGGCCTCTTGCACGGCAGAGCAAATGGAAAGAGCGTTCATCACCGTTGCAAGCATGCCCACGTAGTCTGCCGTGGGGCGATCCATGCCACGCACGCTGGCCTTGGCACCACGCCAAATATTGCCTCCACCCACTACAATGGCAATCTGCAAATTGCCACGTTGTTGAGCCTCAGCTATTTCACGAGCTATTCTGGCTACAATTTCCGGAGAAATGTTGTCTCTGCTACCGGGGGCGCGCAGAGCCTCCCCGCTCAACTTGAGCAGGATTCGCTTGTACTTGGGAGATACGGTTTCACTCATAAGATGTGAAAAAATATTTGTTCTGCAATAATCTGCCATGTTTCCGGCCAAAAAGCGAGTCTAAAATGTGCCAGTGTGAAAAGTTTTACGAATTTCAGGCAGAATAGACACGGGGAAGCCGCGGGCCGAGCCCGGTGAAGATGGTCCACACAATGGTATCCGCCTTTTCGGCAACCTCTGTTATGGGGATGTGGGGGCCGATAAGCTCCACCTCATCTCCGGGCTCCACAAAGGGCACATGCGTAACATCTGCCATGATTTGGTCCATGGTTACACGCCCCAGCATCGGGCAAAAATGGCCGTTGATATACACGCGCGCTCCCTTGCCGGAGATACTGCGCGGCCAGCCGTCCGCATAACCGATACCAATGGTAGCCACGCGCGTGGGTTTATCCGTTATATAAGTGCGCCCATAGGCAACACCGTGCCCGGCAGGCAGCTCACGCACCAAAGAAACGCGGGAGGAAAGACGCAGGGTGGGCTTGAGCAAGCCATCGTAAATAGAGGCCATGGGAGCCACGCCGTACAACAACAAACCGGGGCGTGCCAAATTGGCAATGGGCACCTCATACCCCAGCTCACCCGCACTGGCAGCAATGTGGCGGTAGCGCAAGCGAAAATGCTGTTGTAATTGTTGAACACAATCGGTGAAAAGTCCTATTTCATCCTGGGTGTATGAAACATCTTCATCTGCCGAGGGGAAATGAGACATCACACCATCCACCCGCAAATGCTGCATGGCGGGCAGCGTTTCTACAACACTTTGTAATTGCTGCGGCAAAAAGCCCTCTCTGCCCATGCCGGTATCTATGGCCAAATGAACCAAAAACGTTTTATCGTACAGCTCTGCCAATCTGTTAAAATGTGCGGCTTCCTCAAGGGTGGAAACCGTTGCACACCAGTTATTGAGCACAATTTCCTCTCGTTCCTCGGGGAAAGTGGGGCCCAAGATAAAAGGCTTGGTACGCACCCCGGCGCGGCTGAGGCGGCGGGCCTCGCCCGCATTAGCAACCCCGAAAAAGGCAATGCCATCCGTATCCAAACGCCGCGCAACCGGCTCAAGCCCATGCCCGTATGCCCCGGCTTTGATAACCGGCATCAGCGCAGTATCCGGCAAGGCCTGGCGAGCTACATCCAAATTATGTGCAATGGCCTCCGGGTTTACCTCGACCCAAGCTCTTGGCGGACTCTCTTGTATCATACGCCCACTTTAGCACCAATACGGCAGATTGTAAATCTTTATTTGTTGTTCAATTGATAATTAAGCAATTTGAACAATGAGGATTTGACGGAGCCGCGACAACTCATCAATAGCGAAAGGGCGTTATCATGAATGAACTCGTACCCGAACTCATCCGTACGCAAGCCGTTAAAGCATATATTAGCGTCCGCCTGTTTACAATGGTTCCACCGCCCGCCGAGCTCTGCGATAAAATCATGCCCGGATTGCGAGTTCACCACATAAGCATTGCCCCACCACGCAACGGAGTGCGGGCGAACAGGTTGCACCACGCGATCCGTGGGGTCAAGCGTTATCAGAAAAACGCGCCCTTGCTCCGGTGTGCGGGGTGGCAGTAATTCTGCGGCCTTCACGGCTGCGGCAGCCCCCATGCTATGCCCAATCAGCACAACATCCGCCTTGGGGTTCTGTTGTCGAAAAGCCGTAACGGCATTTGCAATAACTTGGTAGCCCTTGGTGGCATCCTCCGTTACACCGCCATTCCAGTGATAATAGGCACGGGCTTCTTCTGCTGCGAGCGGGGGCAAACGGCGAGCTATGTGCTCGATAATGCCGCTGATTTCATCTCCGAATCCGCCAATAAACACCAGTGCAACATCTGCCTGCCGGCACTCCAGCGGGCGCTGGGGGTATACGTGTTGCGCCACAGCCGGCGTACCAATAAGGGGCTGCTCTGCAGCAAGAGCAGAGCAGCCTATGATAAAACTCAATTTGCAGTAATCAGCGAGCACAACGACCGGGCATCATGCGGGGCTGAATGGGGGTGGCGGGCACCTCGGGGACATTGGCAGGTTTCTCCACCTTCTCCATCTTGGTAACGGGGCGCACGGGGTATGCGGCACTCTCGGTATTCACATAGTAGTGGTCCTGAGTCAGGCAGACGGTATCACCGGGTTGCAGGGTGTCCACCAAATCAAAAACATAGCGGTCATTTTGGCCGGGGGTGGGTTTCTTGATATCCACCATCACCACAGAACCAACCTCTGCCTTATCATCACCGTATTTAC
>SUVJ01000078.1 GCA_015062045.1 Akkermansiaceae bacterium | reverse complement strand
TTCAGCGACCTGTAGCCCACAAAAAAGAGTAATTTGCTAATTATACGCGAATTATAGAAATTACGGTGCGCTAATTATGTCCGAAACACTTATGTCGATTTCGGTGCGCATTTTTGTCCGAATACGGTCCGTATGGTAAATGCTCAAATTTTGTTTTTTTGCTTGCAGGGAGGGGGGATGATTTGGTATTCTATAAGAAGAATAGGAAATTAAGCATGTTAGAAGCCCGTAATATCTGTTTAGAGGTCGATGCAGGGGAGGAGCCGCTCTTTTTGCTCAACGATGTCAGTTTCTGTGTGCCGCGCGGTCATTTCATGGCCATTGTGGGACCCAGTGGATGTGGTAAAACCACGTTGCTTAAGTCCATTGCAGGCATTAAGGATATTACCTCGGGCTCCTTTTGCTGGGAGGGGCGAGACCTGACGGAAGAGGGTGATTTTGAGCCGCATGAAATCGGCTACGTGCCGCAGTTCAGCATTGCGTATGATGAACTGACGGTGGATGAAAGCATTGAGAACTCTGCCCGTCTGCGTGTCAAGGCAGATGAAGATGAGCTCAACGATATTATTGACAATGTGTTGGCAGAAACCGGGCTAACGGATATTGCAGACCGCCAGGTGAAGCTGCTTTCCGGTGGTCAGAAACGCCGCTTGGCATTGGCCATGGAGCTGGTGAGCGGCCCGCGTATTTTGTTGTGTGACGAGGTGACCAGTGGCTTGGACCCCCGCTCCGAGCGTGAGATTGTGGAGCTGTTGCATGAGCTGAGCATGAAGGATGGCCGCATTGTCATCTCCGTTACCCACAGCTTGGCTCAAATGGAGCTTTACGATAGTATCATGGTGATGCACCGTGGTAATTTGGCATACCACGGTACTCCCAATGTGATGTGCCATTATTTCTCCGTTAATAACTTTGAGGAGGTGTACCCCCAGCTCAGCGGGCGAGAGCCCGAGGACTGGAGCCGCAGCTGGCTCAAACACCGTGTTGACTATTACAAACGCTTGGAAAAAGAGCACTTGCAAAAGTTTATGCAGCGTGGGGAAGAACCGCCGCCCCCCAGCCCCCGCTCTGAGGAGGAGGAAGAGGAAACCATCACCCCCGGCTTTTTCTCTCAGCTCTCTACGCTGTTGAGCCGCCGTTTCAGTATCTTTTTCAGAGACCGCGGGCAGCTTACCCTGCAAATCGCCATGATTCTTATCTTCCCCATTATGGTGGCATGCTTTACGGATCAAGGGTGGATGGCGCTCACCAACCTCAATGACTCCTCTGGGCAAACACCGGCAGAGCTGGCACGTGCCATGAAGGACCAAGCCAACCAAAATGCGCTGGTGGGTTCCGCTATTTCCGGCATCATCATGTTCCAGGTGATTTTGCTGGGGTTGATGGGCTCCAACAACTCTGCGCGAGAGGTAGCGGGAGAGCGCCTCATTATGGAGAAAGAGAAGTTTGCGGGCGTGGGCTCCATGGCGTACGTATGCTCCAAGGTTGTGTTTTTGAGCGTGTTGGTGCTGGTGCAGTGTTTGTGGATGTTCCTGTTCGTGCACTATTTCTGGGGCTTTAAGGGAGATGTGATGAACCACCTCAGCTTCTTGCTGCTGGCCAATGCCGCCATGACCAGCGTGTGCCTTGGTATATCCGCCAACTCCAAGACGGCGGATCAGGCATCCCTGCTCAGTATTTACCTGGTGGGTTTTCAGCTGCCGCTCAGCGGTGCCGTATTGGCCTTGGATGATGTGTTGGCCTCTGTTACACAGCCCTTTATCTCTGCTTACTGGGCATGGAGCGGCAGCCTCTCCGGGGTAGAGAATACGTATCGGGACGTGGTGGACAACATTGTGCAAACAAGCTTTGCCCCGTATAATATGTGCTTGCTGGTACTGGGGGCTCACATAGTGCTTGGTATCATTTTGACATATATAGGTGTTCGCAGAACTCGTTGGGAATAAACTTTAACAAACAAAAATCCGTATGGCCAGATCCAGAAGAAAAAGAGGAAAATCAAGCAACAACATGCCTGTGTTGTATGTTGTCATAGGCATGGTCGTGGTGGCTGTTGCCGCGTTTGCTTTCAAATCCGGTTCCAATAGCACAAGTGAAGAGGGCTCGAACTTTTCCGCCGCTCAGTACATGAACCGTGGTTCTGCCGCCGTGGGTAACACCTACCGCATACCCGCAACGGTGGCAGAGGTAAACTCCCACGGGGGAAGCCGTATTATTGAGGTGCTTACGCAAGATGACAAACGCATCGGCCTTTTTGTGCCCGCAGGTACCACGTTGAAATCCAACGTGCGCTCCGGTATGGAGTATGTCTTTACCGTGCAGGGGCGCAATGGTCAAAAGGAGGACGGGTCTCCCGTTAAAGGTATTTTGGTAGTAACAGAAGCAGAAGCAAAATAATGAAGGCTCTTTACATTTTACCCCTTATCCCGTTGGCAGCAGCCGTGGCTACGGCTCAAATGCCCGCTAACACCCCACAGAGCTTTGACCTGAGTGGCAAGTCTACCCAAGCGCAGTCGGGTGTACGCAATGACGACCCCAACAGCTTTGGCGAGACCCCGCCCCCGCAGCTCTTGGGCATGGAGCTCCCGCTGTTGGATCCCTCCACAGATACCGTTTCATACGGTGGTGGTAAGTTTGATGTAGGCAACAATGCCATGGTGCGCGAGCGTTTTGAAAAATACCTGAATCAAACGCCTGATGATACGGAGGCCTCCCGCAAGTACCGCCGCTCTATCGAGAAGCTCATAGACCTCACCCAAAAATACTCCAAGAATGCCGGCCCGGTGGGCAGCAAGGTTTTAGTCAAAATCGGCATGACACTGTACGATATCTCTGACTACCCCGGAGATGGTCAACAAGCCGGGGCACTGGCCAGTGGTATGGTAAGTGCTTTGGATGCCCAGCGCGCTAACCTGCGCCGTGATAAAGCCAACCAGAAGATTGATGACGATATTGAAAAACTCGTCAAAAAGACCAACTCTCTCACCAACCAGAACACCCAAAAGGGCAGTGGTGGTGGCTCTATCGGCAATATTCAAGGTAAGTCGGGCTCCGGCGGTGGCGTGAGCCATACGGTGCGCATTGCCTTTAATACGCAAAAGATTGCAGAGCATAAAGCAAAGCAGGGGGCTAATGTTGCCGCCAGCGAGGCATCCTTGCTTAAGGCCAAGATTCAGTACCAGGCACTGTTGCTCTCCATGTTCTTGGAGCGCCGTTTTGACCACACGGTGATTGGTGCCCGTGTATACCGCCATCTTTTCCGGGATGGTGATACCACGCTCAATATGGAGAAAGACTCCGATGCGTACAAGATGTTCACCGGTATCTCCGGCATGCCGCCCACGGTAAACGCCTTGGACAGTGCCGCCGCCAATGCCCGCCGAGACATTGACCAGAGCATGGATGCCATCTCTAACCTCATTGCCCAAAATAAGCTTGGCGAGGCTACCAACCGCCTTATTACCGCCGTGGCTATCGGTGAGTTTATGCAGAGCGTGGCCGTGTTCCCCGCAGAGTCTCGCCGCCGCGTTGCCGAGTATTGGAACCTGCGCAAAAATGCCATGGTTGCCCTCAATGCCCGAGACTACGGCGAGGTGGAGCGAATCTCCGGCCGCCTTAAAGAGCTGGATGTCGACTATAATGACTCGCTGCTTATGTCTTACACCGAGGCTAAAAAGACCCAGAGCGATGCCTACCTGCGCCAAGCCGGAAAAGCCCTGCAAGCCGGTAAGGAAGATGAAGCCATGGAGGCCATGGCCAACGCTGCCGTTGTGTGGCCCCGTAACCCCAATATCCGGGAGGCCCGTAAGCAGGTGGAAAAGGTGGATGGCTTTGATAAGGAAAAAATGGAGTTCTCTGACTTGCTGAGCGCCAAACGATTCCGCGATATATATAAATCCCGCAACCGGCTCAAGGTGGTTGCCGCGTTAGATGAAACCCTGGCGCAGCAATACGAGGCGGTCATCCGCTATATCGAAACCATTGATAACTCCCTCAAGCAATTTAAGGAAATTGCGGAGGAGCAGGGGACCATGGGTGCCGGTATGGCTTATGAAAAGCTCGTGGAAATGCAGGCGGAGAATGATAGCTCTGCGGAAGAGCTGTTCCGCGGTGAGCTGAAAAATGATAAGCCGTTCTCAGATGCCTTGCGAGACCTTCGGGATGCCGCCGGTGAGTTTACGGATGCCCTTATTACCGCCCAAAAGCATGAAAAGAGAGGTGAGTACGGCTCTGCTCTTGCCTTATTCTACCGTGCTTTGGAGCTCAACCCCACCTCTACCATGGCAAAGGAGGGTATCAACCGCGTGTCGGAGGTCATCTTTAACGCCAAGTTCTGATTCCTGAGCATAGTTTGTGGTGGGCAGCTTCTTGCTTACTTTTTTCATTGGCAATGTACAAAGCTGTTGAGTTTATCGGCGTAAGCCTGTAAATTCAATAACTTTGTATATTGTGTGTTAACATAGGGAGAATATGATAAAAAAACTCATTATATCGGCAATGGTACTCGTAGGTATTGGCGTAAGCTGCGTCAATACACCCAAAAACGCGGCCTACCCCCACACCCCGGCATTGAAGGCCCCGGCAATACCACAGGCGGATTCTTTTGCCATACAAGCCTTCAGCTCACTCGCAGCAGCTCAACAAGATGATAACCTAGCCTTTTCTCCTGCCGGATTAGAGGCCGTTTTGCATTTGCTGCAACAAGGCGCACAAGGCAGCACTGCGGCAGAACTTGCTGCACTACCACTTGGCAAAAAAGGAGTGTACTCTGCCATGCAACCGGCAGAGGCCTACGCCCTCTTTGTTGCAGATGATTTGATACTTACCCCCGGTGTACGTACCGAACTTGTGCAACGAATGCCCTTTGCCTCTGCTCCGGGCAAGGCTGCCAAAGCCATCAATGAATGGGCCAAGAGACAAACCCACGGGCTTATCAGCAACGTGGCGGATGCCGTTAGCCCCGCTACCCGACTCATTGCTGCCAGTGCCATTTACCTCAAAGAAAAATGGCTACACCCGTTTGACAAAGGTGAAACCGAATCGTTCTACCGTTTTACCTGTAACAACGGCAGCACCACTTATGTGGACATGATGCAATGCACCGAAGCCTTTCGCTACGCCGAAGGCGAGGATTGGCAAGCCGTAGCTCTGCCCTATAAAACAGAGGGGCGTATCGGCGAGCCGGGCTACTTCATCGGCATATTGCCCAAAGGCAATGCGCACCAATTCGCGGCACAGCTTACCCCCAAAAAATACCAAAGCATACGCCGGGCTCTTGCCGGGGAAGACAGCACCCAAACACTCCTCGTTAAACTACCGAGATTTCGAATCAATACGGGGCGTATACAGCTCAACGAGTTGTTACAAGTCTTAGGTGTAAAAACAGCATTTACGAGAGAAGCAGATTTCCGAGGCTTTGCCAAAGAGCCTCTGTATTTGAACGACGTCTCCCAATATTGCGTTGTCATTAATGACGAAGAAGGTACGGAGGCTGCAGCTGTTACCATTGCCGACATAGATTCCTGGTGTCTGGAACCGGAACAGCCCCAAATAAAAGAACTGATTTTTGACCGCCCCTTCCTCTGGATTATCGGCGATTTAACCACCCCGGCACCACCCTACTTTATGGGTATTACAGCAAAACCTTAAACACACACAACATACCATGAAATCTTCTCTCATCTCTGCACTGGCATTGGCTGCAGGCCTAGCCGCAGCAGAACCGGTACAGCAGCAAACAGATGAGTTTGCCATACAAATGTTCAGCACACTGGCAACAACCCAAAAAGGCAATATTGTTTTCTCGCCATCAGGCACAGAAGCCGTTTTGCACCTGCTCCGGCAGGGTGCTGCCGGCGAAACAGCAAAAGAATTGGAAGCATTACCTTTGGGCAAACAGGGTGTAAAAACCACCATAACACCACAGCAGGCCAATGCTCTGTTTGTGTCAAATGAATCAGAGCTCAACCCCGGTATCAATAAAAAACAAGTAAGACGGGTACCCTTCAAAACAGCCCCCGACAAAGCTGTTAAAGCTATCAACAAATGGGCTAAACAAAAAACTAAGGGGCGCATTACCAAGGTGCTGACAAAAGACGATGTATCTGCCGACACGCGCCTGATTGCGGCCAACGCCATTTATCTGAAAGCCATTTGGTGGTACCCGTTCGACAGCGAGTTCACGCAGGAGAACACGCGTTTCACCCTGGCAGACGGCTCTACCACAACAGTAACCATGATGAAAAAACAAGCCAACCTCACTTACGCAGAGGGGGAGGCTTGGCAAGCCGTTGCCTTGTTTTACGTACCGGATGACGATATAAAATCAACCAAAAATGTTGCCCGCACCCACTTCATCGGCATTCTGCCCAAGGGAGACGCGCGCGAGTTTGCACGCCGGCTCACGGCAGAAACATACCAAAGCATTCGGACCGCCTTGGCGCAAGCTGCTCCGCAAGACACCATCGTCTGCCTACCGCGCTTTAAAATTAAAACAAAGACCTTTTCTCTTAAAGACGCGCTTTCTGCCTGTGGGGTAAAGCAAGCTTTCTCTGCGTCGGGCAACTTCAGCGGCTTTACAGGCTCTCAACTGCAACTCAGCGATATCGTGCAACGCTGCTATATCAACATCAACGAAAGTGGCACAGAGGCAGCCGCCGTCACCGAAGCATTTTTAGAAGAAGGCTGTATCGAAGAAGATGAAGCAACGCGTACCAAAGTCATCAACTTTGACCGGCCATTCATTTGGGTTATCTCCGATTTGGAAACACCCGCGGCTCCGTTCTTCATGGGGCTTTTAGAGCAACCATGAAACCGCTGCTCCACTTCTGCTCCTTAGTCTTGCCCCCGTTTTAATAATCTATTAGTCGTTATTGTTTTGCGTACTCGTTTTGCACCATCGCCCAGTGGTCCTCTGCATGTGGGGCATTTGCTGGCCGCCATACAAGCCCGCCGCTTGGCAGATGCCAATGGCGGTGAGTGCCTGTTGCGTATTGAGGATATAGATACCACGCGCACCCGTAGTCAGAAGTGGGTGGATTTAATGCATGAAGACCTCGCGTGGCTGGGGTTGCATTTTGATGGCGAGGTTATGGTGCAAAGCAAGCGTTTTGATGTGTACGCCCGCGCGCTGGAGCAGCTCAAAGCCATGGGCCTGCTTTACCCATGTTTTTGCACACGGGCAGAGATTAAAGCGCAAATTGCGGAGATGGGGCGCGCGCCGCACTCCACCCTGGGGTATCAATACCCCGGCACCTGCCGTCATATATCTGCGGATGAAGCTGCTGCACGCATAGCCCGTGGGGATGCCCACGCTTGGCGCTTGGATATGCGGCGTGTGCAAGATCTGATAGGCACCCCGCTGTGGGCGGATATGCACCGCGGTGTGCAGCGTTGTGTGCCTACTACCTACGGGGATGTTGTGCTTGCCCGCAAAGACATACCTGCCAGTTATCACCTTGCCGTGGTTATAGATGATGCAGCCCAAGGCGTTACGCATGTTACACGCGGTGAAGACTTGTTTGATGCCACCCACATTCACCGTGCTTTACAGGCTGTTTTGGCTCTGCCCGTGCCCACCTATTGCCACCACGGCCTCTTAAAAGACAACACCGGCAAACGCCTCGCCAAGAGAGATGGCGCGCGCTCCCTCGCCTCCCTGCGGGCGGCGGGCTTTACCCCTCAAGCCGTGTATGACTCCCTGCACGCAGCTCTGCTCAACGGCGGTGTGTGGTTGGTGTAAACCGTTGAGGTGTTAATATTTATAGGCGTGTTGTTCGTTGTAGGTTCCCTCTGTAGCGGGGGCGTATGCTTTGTTGGTCCAGCTCAGGTTATAAACTTTGCCGGTATTGCCATCTGCCGTAATACGGATTCCGTTGGTACCATTGGCCGCAGTGGCGGGTAGCCCTTGGCCTATCAACATGTCATTGAACCACACATAGTACCCGCTGGGCACATTATTTGTTTCATCTCCGGGGTGCCAAACAATACGCAGCTCATTGCGGGGGGAGGAGTTTTTGTTGCAATAGAGCACCATATCGCCCCACATAATGCAGCCCTCGCTCAGGTTAAGCATGCCACTGTTGGTGCCGTCTGCCACCTCTATGCGCAGGGCTTTATCGTTCTCCTGCCAGCCTCCGGTGCCTCCGTTACCGAAAGTTGCCCGTATATTGACAGAATAACCGCCGCCCTCGGTGAACTCTCCCTTGGCTACAAACTTTTTGCTGCCGCTTTCCAGGTTGAAGAACTTCTTGTCATCTCGGGTGGCCCAGCGTTCGCCCTCGCCTTCGGATCGGGGCAAGCCTGCCGTGCGGCCACCTATACCCAAGGCTTTAGCAAGATTACCGGCAATAATGAGTGAGCCCTGTTCATTGGGGTGCAGGCCATCTCTGCCCGCTCGGTTAGACATGGAGTCCGGCCAGCTGTATGGCACTGCATGTGTGTAGTCTACCATGCCCTTGTTAATATCCACAAACTCTGTATTGCAGCCGAATTTTTTGCGATACTGCACGGTCCAGCTTCGCAGCAAACCATTGTATTGTTTTACCGTTAAGTGGCGCTCCGGTTGATTGTTGTTATGGTGGCTGCCCCAGCAGGGTACAGACATAATGTAGAGCTTATCGGTGCTTTCGCTCAAAACATGATTGGCAATTTGCCCCAGGTTACCCCATTCATCATTGGCTTTGCGGCTGTAACGCCCCTTGGTGCAGCTTACTGTGCCCCCGAGCATGTTCTGCATTTTGGTGCAAAAGTTCTCCTCCGTATACCCGCCGTCGGAGAGCAGGTCATTGGTGCCCATCATGCAGAACCACGTATCACAGTTATAGGTGGCTGCCGAGCTCTCTGTGGAATGCCCCCCGTAGTTTACCCCGGTCATCCCCTCGTTAGAGCCACAAATAATGTTGTGTGTGCGGCCGGAGGATTGCGCCAAGTGCACATTCGGAAAATCCACCCCGCCGTAGTTATCCCCCGCGTCACTGGTGGTCAGTTTGGTGTAGCCGGGGGTGTAGCCCTCCCTCGGCCCTACAATGTCTGCTTCAATGCCATTGTCTACCAATATCTTGAAGAGCTGCCAGCGCCATGTCTGATCGTTGACGCCGTGGGTGATACTGTCCCCCATGAACATGACTCGCCCCAGCGTACTGCCGTCCTCCCGCTTGCTTTCAAACGGTTGCGTGTAGTCCTTGGGCGGCTCGTAGCCCTCGGTATCCAGGGTAGACCTTGTGTCTATGGTCAACGCCGTCACATAATTTAAGTTTACCTTGTAGCCATTGGTGTTTTGTATTTTGGCAGATTTAAGTCCCTCTGCTCGCAGTACCTCGTGGTCTGACCCTGCGGCGGATTCCGCTGTTACCCTCACCCCGTTGCTTTGGCTGTTAGTGAGCTTTAAGGTTACAACGCCCTCCACTGCGTAGCGTTGCAATGTGGCGTAGTCAATTTTTTGTTGTGGTTGCCATACATTACCCATCCAATAAAAACACAGCTCGGGTTCTCTTTCACCCGTTGGTTTTTCGGTATTTGCCATGTCTGCCATCCCGTATGCAACAGCATTAGTTTGCCACAGCATCAAGGGGTTGCCGCTCTTGTAGTCATTAGAGTTTACATAGCTGTGTAAAGAGTTCAGGTTCACTTTCACCGTTACGCTCGTCTCTGCCCCGGACTCCACTTTAAAACTGCCCTTACCATCATATATCACCTTGTTCTCCGTGTCGCACTGTGGCTGTGCCAAATCTGTATACGTGGCTGCATTTGCCACATGCATGGCCATTGTCAATATCGCCAAAACTTTACCTGTTAATTTCATGCTTGTCTCTATTGTTGGTTGTTGATGATACCCTACCAATCGGCTATGCTATCATTCTAGCAAATATCTTACTCGTTGCAAGTCCTAAATCCGCTTTCTCCCGCCAAATACTCAAAAGTGAACATTTGTATTGACTCTGCCATGTGGATTTGCTACTCTCATGAGCGTATGAAGATACTCGGATTTTTATCTGTTCTGTCGGGGGCTCTTACCCTTTTGACTCAACCGGTTTGGGCTGCGCCTGCTGCATCTGTTTCTGCGGCTATTGAACAGACCGATTTTGTGACGGACCACAAGCCTAATGTGGCCGCTAAGCATTATATGTATATCTACTCCGCCTCTTGGTGTACTCCTTGCCGTGCCGTCATGCCCAAAATCATTGCAGAATATCCGGAGATGATGACCAACCGTGAGCTGGAGGTCATCCTCGTCTCTTGCGATGAAACGCCGGAAGAAGCAAAGAAATATCTGGCTCATTACCATGCCCCCTTTGCGGCCGTCATGTATGACTCCCCTGCGGCTCACAAGCTCCCGGGCTGTGCTCATGATATTCGCTCCATCCCCACCATGATTATCGTTAACGCTCGCGGGGAGGAGCTCTTCCGTGGCTCCGGCCGCCTCTTTGCCAACTGGCGTCAATATATTTCTCAAAAATAATCCGTAGTCTTTTTTGATGTCGTTTTGTTCCTTTTCAAGGGCCGTTTGGCCCTTGGCGGAACGAATAGATAGTCAAAAACTCCGGTCAGATAAATTGGTAGTTGTGGGGGAGCCCCGCGAGCGTTAGCGAGCCGAATTTCAGAGCCCGTGAAGCGGGCGACATTTCAAATAGCGAGTGGTGGAGCCGCGCAGCGGCGACTCGTCACGGCGTAGGCTTGCCGAAGACGGAAACCACTCGAATTAATTAATTATAAAGGGAACCCGTGAAACGGGTGACACTTAAGTCATGTTAAAATCCATAGAGATAGATAATAAAAAAACGCTATGAAAATCTGAGCACATAAGCATAGGTGTCAACTCGAAATCGAACTTAACTATCACCCGTTTCACGGGTTCGGTGTATTATTTATCGGTTCGAGTGGTTTCGCTCGCCGTAGGCTCGCTGCACCACTCGCTAAATAAAATGACGCCCCGCAGAGCGGGGCTTACAAAATTCCGCTCGCCTGCGGCTCGCTACCCCTACAAATTGCTATTTGACTAATTGTTCCCACGCGTATTTCTTTAAGCGAGTAGGGGGCTTTCGCCCCCTCTCACACCACCGTACGTGCCTTTTATGGCATACGGCGGTTTCTCGGCGTGTGATTGGTCCCGGAACTAATGTTCCTGCCGCAACTCTTTTATCTCTCCTC
>SUVJ01000077.1 GCA_015062045.1 Akkermansiaceae bacterium | reverse complement strand
GGGGTGGCATAATGTTGTGCATTGAATTGAGGCGTTATATGTATTTTGCCCCATATTTAAGCCACGCATTATGTCACCCCTCAACCGGGGTTCCAGTTTGTTTGTCCGTTTCCCCGGGGTTCCGCCGCTGACGCGGCTCCACCGCCGGGCTACCATATATCGCCCCTCGCCGGGGCTCTGATTTCGGCGGGCATTCGTCCGCAGGGTATCCCCTACAAATTGCCATTTGGCGAGTTTTTAGAGGTCCCCAATACACCAATCCCAACTCCTCGTCGTAGAATTCACTACTCCACTGAATCGGCCGGGTGACGTTGCCGGTGGCGGTTACAGAGCCATAAGGGGAATAGGTGTAGGCGGTGCGGATGTAGCCGGTGGCGCCGAAGACCTCGCACACGTTTTTGGTGAGGTCGAGGCCATAGGTGTACCGGGTGCCGTCTTCATCAAACTCCGGGACGAAGAAATCATCCGCACTTTAATATCGGGACAAGAAAAAAATATTGCTCTGATTTCAAAAAATTGCTATCTTAACCTCGAACTATAAACAACATCAATCACTAATTTTAAGCCACTTTTTATGATAATTCATTTAAAAAATATACTTAATGTATTATATTGCACTTTAATATTGTTAGTTGTATGTTTATCTGTTCCTTTATCTCTCGGACAAGAAAAAACAATGCCTCCTTCTGTAAAAAAACAAAAAAATAAAGATTTGTGCACATTGCTGAAATTACAACTAAATAATTGTCCGGATGTAGGTCTTTTAACTGCATATTTAATATTAAAATCAGAAGTTAACTATTCTTTTCCTCTCCTTGTTTCGGCAACAGCAAAAAAAGAAGATGAAAAAGGAAACATCTATAAACTAGAGGATAATCATCATCATTCTGATTGGATTATAAATGGATGGGTATTAACTCAACAAAAAGACACATTAGATTATATATGTATTAAATGGGACGATATTGAGAAAAAAATAAAGATACAAGAATCCGATGAGATAAGCGACGGTCTTTATTCCATCTCCTTTAAATTACCTAAAGAAATGGATATCAGTGATTTTTTTGTAATTGAATTATCTTTCACGTCATCATTTTATTCATATGATATAACATCACATGGTCCCTACTGTTTATTGGTAATTAATTTAGCTTCCTTACCATGAACCGGATATCTCCGGAGAAAGAGCTACGTGTGCAAGATTGGGTAATAGCGCGCAATTGACAATAGTGTTGAGAGGCTCCACCGAAGAAGGGGGGGTACCGGGATGCTACGCACACGCCACATAACGCCCCTATGTGGCAAAATCGAGCCCAAAAAAGCGGGTAGCCGCAGATAAAGGGCGGCTACCCACAGTAAAAAGGGCAAAATTGCAGGGGGAGTCATTAAAGAGCCTTGAGCTCTTCAACAGCGGCATCCAAGGTGGCGACATCCTCAATGGAAATGACCTTAACCGCCTTGGAGATACGAGCCATCATACCGGCGAGGGTTTTGCCGGGGCCCATCTCGATAAAGAGGGTGTGGCCTTGGGCCACGAGGTCCTGCATGGAGGCAGCCCAGCGTACAGAGCCGCACACCTGAGCCCCGAGCATGGCACGCACGTCCTCCGGCCCGGTAACGGGGCGAGCCCGGTAGTTGCAGTACACGGGGCAAGCGGGCATTTGCATGGGCACAGCCTGCAACTCCGGCAGGAGCTTTTCTTGCGCGCTCTTCATGAAACGGCTGTGGTAAGCCCCGGCCACATTGAGTTTTTTGGCCAGCTTGAACCCGGCGGCCTTGGCACCGGCCACGGCTTTATCCACACCCTCCACAGAGCCGGACACCACGGTCTGCCCCGGGCAATTGAAGTTGGCAACATCAATATCACACTCAGCGGCCAGTTTCTCCACCGCTTCATCATTACCGCCAATCATGGCAGCCATGGTGCTGGGGGCAGCCTGGCAGGCCTCCTCCATGTAAGCACCGCGCTTCTGCACCAGCTTAAGGCCCGCCTCCATGCTGAAGGTACCGGCAGCGGCATGAGCCGTAAACTCACCCAAACTCAGGCCGGCAGCAGCTACGGGCTCAATGTCCACCTTGCTGCGCAGCACCTCATACAGGGCAAGCCCATGCAGATAAAGGGCGGGTTGGCAGTTGCAGGTACGCGTCAACTCGGCATCCGGCCCGTTGAACATGATATCCGTCAGCGAATAGCCGAGGGCGGCATCCGCCTTGTCCATCATCTCGCGCGCAGCGGGGTATGTATCATACAAATCTTTGCCCATGCCCACTTTTTGGGCACCTTGACCGGGGAAAAGTATTACAGCTTTCATAATTCGGTGTGTACAGTGTGTTTTCGCATTGCATGTTAGCGCACAAAGCCGTGTTAGTCAAGTAAAAATCTGCATATTCTAGAGATAACTCCAACTTCTTTCCCTCTTCAAATAACAATCCGCACTCAAGTAGCTTGACAAATGGGGTATAAAAAGGCAAAATGGGGGTGTGAATGAGCGCAAGTATTTTTATATAAGAGAGGGCAGCAGCACCCCGGCAGGCCCCCACACACTCCCTGAGCTTGTACGCATGAAGGACATGGGGGAGTTGCAGGATACCACCATGGTGGCAGCAAGCGGCGCGCAAGAGTGGAGCAAGCTGGAGGATGAGATAACAGCCCACGCAGCAGAATTAGCAGCCACGGCAACCATACTCCCCCCCGTGCCCGGCAAAACAAATTTACCGACCATTCCGCCTGCGCAGCCGGAGGTAGCCGTGCCTGAGACCGCCGGCCCCTGCCCCAACTGCTGGCAAGAGATACCGCTGCACGGCAAGCCCGAGCTGCCGGAGCATTGCCCGCACTGCGCCTTTTTATTGCGAGCCACAAACCCGAATAGCCTGTGGCAGCAATTCAAGGTGGCCCTCAAAAAATCCTTTGTAATGAGGGGGAGAGCCACACGCATGGAGTACTGGGGATTTTACATCTTCTGCTACGTCATTAACATGATTCTGACCATACCGCTGTATATACTGCAAATTGTCACCATGACACCAAAGCAGTTGATGAGCGAAGATGGGCTATACTACCTTGAGTCCTCATTTTGGAACAGCCCGGCAGGAGTCATCCAAATCATCATATTCGGGGTATCGCTGATATTCGCCATACCCTCCATCACGGCAGCAGTACGCCGCCTGCACGACATCGGCAAAAGCGGTTGGTGGTTTGCCGCCGTGTATATAGCACCCTTGGCGGCACTGGTGCCACTCGTCATGATGATAGATAACCCGCACAACATAGCACTGCCGCTTATTTTGATATTGATATGTTTGGGGGCAACCGTTGTGTTGGGCATCATGCTTTTGGTGTATATGTTCACGGACAGCGAGAAGGGACGCAACAAATACGGAGCCTCCCCCAAATACCCATGGTTATGACCCCATGACGGAGATACGCAGAGGCGCCATCCTTAACTATACCCTGTTGCTGCTGCAAATAGGGATTCCGCTGGTGCTCACCCCTTTTGTCATGGAGCATTTGGGGACGGCGGAGTACGGCATCTACATGCTGGCAAGCACCATTATGGTGCGCCTGTATATGAGTGATTTGGGGCGCACCACCACCACAAAATTTCTCAGTGAATATTACGGGCGCGGGGATACCGAGGGAGCTGCACATTTTTTAGGCAACATGGTGGCACTGTATGCCGCCATAGGCTTGGGGATTCTGGTATTGGGGCTGGGGCTCTACCCGTGGTTGGGGGATATTTTCAGCACCTTTACAGAGCAAGAGCTGGGGCTTTACCGCATTTTATACTTAATGACACTGGTAAACGCCGCCATCATGTTTCCGGCGCGCAGCCTGGCCGGGGTGGCAGATGCGCGGCAACGTTTCACCATACCGGGCATTATAGCTGTAAGCACAGCCGCAGCCAACGCCTTGGGCACCGTGCTGTTGTTGGTATTGGGGCTGCGCTCCGTCGGTTTGATAGCCTTAAGCATAGGCACGGGTATCATCGCCCTGCTCTGCAATGTGGGGTATTGTTTCATAGGGTTGCGGGCGCGCATATCGTTCCGTGGGCAAAGCAGCGGGGTATGCCGCATCATCTTCGTGTTCTCGTTATGGATGTTCCTCAACCAGCTCATCAACATGCTCAACGCCGGCACAGGCAACTACATTGTAGCCATCACCCAAGGCCCGGTAGGGGCGGGTATTTATACTAACGGGTTATTGATATACGGGCATTATTTCATGCTGGCAGGCGGGTTATCCACCCTGTTTTTACCGCGAGTGGTGCACATGGTGATACGCGGCGCAAGCCCGCAAGAGCAAACGGAAGCCATGACCCGCCTGGGGCGAGCCCAGCTCATGATACTGGGGGCGCCCTTGCTGGTATTGCTTTTTTTCGGGGCAGAGTTTTTTGAACTATGGGTGGGTGATATACCCGGGGCCAACGCAAAGCTCAGCTACCACATTTGCCTGTGCCTCATCATACCGCAGACCTTCGGGCTGGTACAGGCACTGGGGTGGCAAATCTCCCAAGCCAGGGATGCGCTGAGGCAGCGCGTGCTCATCACCGGGTTTAACAGCCTGCTCTTTATCGGGGTAAGCTTTGTTGTGTGCCGATACTACGGCATTGCGGCACAAGCCGTGTGGGCAGCGGGGTCCATTCTCATTCAGCTGGCCATGCTCAACCTCATTCACTACCGCGGTTTGGGGCTTAATGTGTGGCAGTTTTACCGCGATACCTTTCGCCGTGCTCTGCCCACGGGTATCATATGTGCCGTGGTATGCGTGGCGCTCAACAGGCTTGTACCCCTCGGCGGCTGGTGGGGGCTGCTGCTCAAATTATCCGTTTTTGCCGCAACCTACCCCATTATTCTCACCCGCCTGTATGCCACGCAAGACGAACGCCGCCTGCTGCACGTTAAATAACGCACACCCTCCATTCGTAAATCGGGAATCTCTAAAAACTCTGATACCCTCACAAATTGGTAGTTGTGGGGGAGACCCCGCGAGCGTTAGCGAGCCGAATTTTTGAGCCCCGCTGAGGGGCGCCATAAAATAGCCCGGGTGTGGAGCCGCGCCAGCGGCGGAACCCCGGGAAATATGCAAAATAAATACGAACCCCGTAAGGGTGGCATAATGTTGCGCTTTGAATTAAGGCATTATATGTATTTACCCCTATATTTAAGCCACGCATTATGTCACCCCTCAACCGGGGTTCCGGTTTGCTTGTCCGTTTCCCCGGGGTTCCGCCGCTGATGCGGCTCCACGCCCGGGCTACCATATATCGCCCCTCACCGGGGCTCTGATTTCGGCGGGCATTCGCCCGCAGGGTATCCCCTACAAATTGCCATTTGGCGAGTTTTTCGAGGTTCGTAAATCCTTAAAGCCGCTGTTTATCTTTGCAAGCGGCTTTTACCTTCGGTAAAGGTAAAAGCACCTTTGTGCCAATGGATTTCGGGGCGGGAGTCGGGGGGCAGGTACACCTCCACCACGTCAAAACGGGTATCAATTTCCTCCTGCGGGCGCAAAAGGCGCAGCCAGTTGAGCAGGCCTACACGCAACAGACGGCGTTTGGCAGCATTCACCATGCGCATGGGGGCACCACTGCGGTGTCCGGTGGCACTTTTTACCTCCACCGCCACCAGGGTGTTACCATGGCGGCACACAAGGTCAAGCTCACCGCGTTTACCCCAGCGCCAGTTACGGCGCAACACTTTAAGCCCCTGCGCGCGCAGGTAAGAGGCAGCCACCAGCTCACCGTATGCGCCCACGCGGGCGGTATCCGGCGGGGCATCAGAGCCCCAAGGGCAGCTCCATTTGTGCAACAGGCGCAAACGAGCGGCGATGGTGTAGCGTAACTCCATATTTTCTGATAGCATCTAAGTGAGCTTTGGTTCCATAACCCGCGTGGCGGTCGAAACCGTATTGCGGAAACTGCCGGGCCAGTTGGGTCATGTAGCGGTCTCGCGTCACCTTGGCCAGCACACTGGCGGCGGCAATGCTCAGGCAGCGGGCATCCCCCTTAACCAAGTTTTGAGAGGGTAGCGGAAAGCCCGGCACGGCGAGGCCGTCTATCAAACAAAAATCCACCTCAGGTGAAATACCCTGAGCCGCACGAGCCATTGCCAAGTGGGTGGCACGCAAAATGTTAAGCTCATCAATCTCTTGCACGGAGGCCTCTGCCACGCATTTAAGCACGGTGTCATCTGCCATCAAAAGCTCGTAGAGAGCCTCTCGCTTTTTAGCAGTAAGCTTTTTAGAGTCATTAAGGCCGGGCAGCTCATAACCCATGGGCAACACCACGGCAGCAGCCACCACCGGGCCGGCCAGCGGCCCCCTGCCCGCTTCATCTATGCCGCACACACGGCAGCGACCCGCGGCGTAGGCGGCAGCCTCTGCACTCATATCGGGGGCGGGCGGAATCTCTACCTGAACTTTTTTACTCATCTTCGGCATCAGGGGTGGGTTTGGGGCGCGGGGGAATTTGCTTGCGCAGTCGTTCGGGCAAGGCCTCTTTTTCTCCCAATTGATACAGGGCTTCAATGTCCTCCAGATAACGGCTCATGGGGGTGTCCGGGCCTTTATCATCGCGGCGCAGCACATCCATGGCCTCTCTGTAGGCGGCAAAGCTGCCTTTGGAGGGGGATTTACCCAAGTGGGTAATCTCATACCAATCCAAATAATCACGCGCCCGCAGGGAGGTGGTCACGTACGCCTCACGCAGCTCACGCACGGGGCCGAGTATCTGCTGCACGTCATCCGGCGTTTTACCGTTGAGCAGTTCAACAATGAGGCGCTGGTACTCCACAATAATGGGGCGATACCCCGGGAAGGCATGCACGGTGAGCTCCAACAGGCGGTCCGACAGCGGGCGCAGCTGTGCCCGCCAATCCGGCACCTCTACCAAGGCATAGGCATTATCCAAACTCACGGGGCGAGAGGTGCGCGTCTCTTTATCATAATGCAGAATGGTGATAATCTCTTTGAGCTGCTGCTCTGTCTCCATGGGGGTGAGCATCTCGGTGGCGGGTGCCTCTGCCATGGAGGCCAACTGCAATGCCCACCAACGGTGCAGCATGCCTTCATCTATACCCAGCTCATGAAAGTGCGTGGCAATAATCTCCGTGGGGGTACCCTCCGCCAACACGGATTCCGCCACCAGCTCGCGCAGTTGCGCTTGCCCGCCCTCCCTGCTCACCAGGCACATAACCAACACACCGCAGGATACCTCATACACCTCGCGAGAGGAGGCATCCAAGCGCGCGGCATTTTTGGTGGCAATGATAACCTCGGGCGACATCATCTCCGCCTTCTCAAACAAGTTGCGGTACAATCGGCGGTCCGCCTTGCCGCTCTTCCATAAAATAGCCTGCTGCACCCCCGTGACCAGCCACTCCGGCACACGGATGGAGTCCGGCAGGGCATCCGCGCGCACGTCTCGCAGCGCGCGCTCATACAGCACCATAGTGATAATGGCATTGGTGAGGCGCTCCACATCTATACCGCCACCGGGGTGAATGCGTATTTGCAGGTTGGGCTCATTGCCGATAATGGAGATACGCGTGCGGATGGGGCGAGCCACCTCGCGATCCGTTGTTTGCCCCAGCAGGCGTATGGATATGGCAAAGCGGTGGTTATCCTCAAACCCCAGCAGGGAGTTCACGCGCCCGCGCACCTCATCTGCCTTGGTGGCAATGGCCCCCATGTGCAAAGAATCACCGCCGCTTACAGAAAACATGCGGGATTGCGACACCACGTGTTCATCCGGGGCTTCTAAGGCCTTGCGAGCTTTGCGCAGCTCTTGCGCCGTGGGCAATGCCTGCGTGGTTGCTGCCTCCGCAGCTTGCTCGGGCACGGGTGCCTCTTGCGCCATGGTTATGGCACCTGCACCTATCAAGCTACACCATATTGCTCTTGCTCGCCTTTGCATGCCTGCTATTCTACCGAAATTTACCCGTTTTTCCAGCTCTAAAATAATTTTTTGCTACTTTTTTGCATTTTTTACGAAAATTCTCTTGACATCCGCGCCGATTTAAGTATAATCCCCTCGTTGCCACGCAACACAGCATCAAAAAGTCCCCATCGTCTAGGGGTTAGGACATATGATTCTCAGTCATAGAACCGCGGTTCGAATCCGCGTGGGGATGCTGAAAGCTCCGAGGAATACCTCGGAGCTTTTTTTTTGCCGTAAAACTTTGAACTTGGCCGCCTGCTCACTGCCTACCACAGCAGCATCACAACTCAACGCAACAGATAAACAGCCCCCCATCAGGGCAAACGCATTAGGCAATGAACCCTGTAAGTCTGCTATTTACAATGTACAATTTACCATTTGGGGACCTCTAAAAACTTCGGGGCCCCCTCAAATTGGTAGTTGTGGGGAAAACATTCGGCGGGCATTTGCCGGCAGGGAATCCTCCACAAATTGGCGGTTGTGGGGGCGAATACTATCGGAGTGTTGGACTTTAGTCCAACATATTATCAAGGTATACCACCATGAAAGTGGGACTAAAGTCCCACCCTACGATATAAACAAATTACCATTTATCGAGTTTTTAGAGATGCCCCATTTACAATTTTCTAATAGAACATCGGCCTGAGTGCAGCACGATGTTTTATGGCCTCAGCATTGCGCAAAAACATGTTTCTCTCGCTATGTAGCCGGGAAAAGATAAAGGCCTTATGTTTGGCTTTCTGCTGATGAATATTTATATAAGATCTTGTAAATTCAATAACTTTGTAAATGGTAAATTGTCAATCTGAAGAAAGTGTAATAATCCTGATGCGTTTGCCCTGAGCCCCCCGTTCATCGTCATATCACAGCCTTTACCTATATTAAGTCGCATTCAACTTTTTTTGCAAAACTCCCTACCACTTTTGCAGAATTATTTGCATAACTCCCTACGACTTTTGCAGCATTTTTGATAAAAGTGGGTAGAATTATGCAATAAACACTTGCTAAACCACTAAAAATGAGTAAAATTACTTTCAAGGAAGAAATGAAGCGAGAAAAGATACAGGAATTAGAAACATGGAAAGCGAATCCGAGACGAAAGCCTCTATTATTGATGGGGGCTCGGCAGGTGGGTAAAACCTGGTTGATGCAGGAATTCGGTCGCATGCATTATGAGCGCACCGCCTACATACGCTTTGATAAAGATGAAGAACTCAAGCAGCAATTTTCAACAGGGGGATACAACATACCGAATCTGATGACCGCCATTGAGGCCAGAGTTGGGTTCAAGCTACAAGCGGGGAAACACCTCATCATCTTTGATGAGATACAAGAATGTCCCCATGCACTGACCTCTCTCAAATACTTTTGCGAGGAAGCAAGAGAGCACCACATTATGGCAGCGGGCTCATTATTGGGGGTACACCAACACGAGGGAACGGGATTCCCCGTGGGCAAGGTCAACATGCAAACACTTTACCCCTTAAGCTTCACAGAGTTTCTGAATGCGATGGGAAAGGAGATCCTGTGTGAACAATTGAAAGCCCGAAACCATCAGTTGATAAGCTCTTTTGCAGATACGCTGACCAATATGTTGCGGCTATATTATTACATTGGGGGTATGCCGGAAGCAGTCAGCTCGTACTTGGAGACACAAGATTTTAATGAGGTACGACAAGTACAAGATGAAATTCTGGCGAGCTATGCCGCAGATTTCAGCAAGCACATACCGGCGGCTTTAGCGGCCAAGGTTTCCATGTTGTGGGATTCTGTACCGGTGCAGTTGGCTAAAGAAAACAAGAGATTCATATACAAAGATGTTCATAAAAACGTGCGCGCCAAAGACTTAGAGGACGCGCTTGATTGGTTGCTGAGAGCCGGACTTATCTACCGAGTGAACCGCATCAGTAAACCGGCTTTACCCATCAATCCCTATGCAGACGGCGCATTCAAAGTATATTTTTTGGATGTAGGTTTACTTGGTGCAAAAACCGGCATTGAGGCCGGGGTTATCATCAAAGGTAATACGATTTTTCAAGAGTTCAAAGGAGCACTTACAGAACAATATGTGCAACAGCAATTACGAGCGGAATGTAATGTCATGCCGTATTATTGGTTGTCGGAAAGCATGAGGGCCGAAGTCGACTTCCTGATGGAATACCACTCTACCATTGTACCGATTGAAGTCAAAGCCGAGCAAAATCTACAAGCGAAAAGCCTGAAAAGTTACTGCAACAAGCATGTTCCGGCTGTGGCGGTTCGCTGCTCTATGGCACCGTATTTCAAACAAGAACGCCTTGCAACGACACTGATAGATTTACCCCTGTACGCTGTCTGCAATATCACCCGTGAATGCCGTGATGCCATAGATGAAAAGCAAGCCTCAAATGCGTAAGCTTCGCATTTGACCCAGCCCTCATGGTCTTTCCGCAAGCCCCATAAATAGGGGGGGGACATTGCCGAATGTTATACTAGTATAACGGTCGGTAATTAGTCACACTACGCAATTTGAAAAAAGCCCCGCTTTTGCGGAACGTCATTTTATTTATTCAACTATGAATTTGAATAGAGGTATTTTTTTAGTCATAGCTGGAAATTGAAACCTAACTTAACTGTCACCCGTTTCACGGGTTCCCATCTGTAACTTATCGGTACGAGGGGTTTCCGTCTTCGGCAAGCCTACGCCGTGACGAGTCGCTCGCCGTGGGCTCGCTGCACCACCTCGCTACTTGAACTGCCGCCCGCTTGCGCGGGCTATTTTACCCGCTATAGGCCATGAACGGGATGAAGAAAGGGCGCAACGGGCGGATGCCCGCCGAAATCAGAGCCCCGGCGAGGGGCGCCATAGAATAGCCCGGGTGTGGAGCCGCGCTAGCGGCGAAACCCCGGGAAATATGCAAAAATAATTACGAACCCCGCAGGGGTGGCATAATGTTGCGCTTTGAATTAAGGCATTATATGTACCCCCCCATATTTAAGCCACGCATTATGTCACCCCTCAACCGGGGTTCCGGTTTGTTTGTCCGTTTCCCCGGGGTTCCGCCGCTGACGCGGCTCCACGCCCGGGCTACCATATATCGCCCCTCACCGGGGCTCATTAATTCGGCGGGCAGAGCCCGCCATGAAGAACGCCTGACGGCGTTGATGGTTCGCCCCATGCGGGGCGAAGTGAGATTGCGGCATGCGCCGCAGTGAGATTTGAGCGGAAGCTCAAGTGAGATTGTTGCGCCGAGGCGCAACAGT
>SUVJ01000004.1 GCA_015062045.1 Akkermansiaceae bacterium | reverse complement strand
GAGCCCCTGTCTTCTTCTTTTATTTTAAGCACCATATGCATATTATAGTGCGCAATTGTGTCCAAGCGAGACTTTTTCTTTGCTCTAGGGGCAATTTCGGTGCGCATATTTTTGTCCTAATGCGAGAGTATATTCTTCGCTACATAGAGCTTGATATTTCTGAAAAAGGATGCTATATTGGGTGCGGATGATTAAAAAAATCCTCAATTTCTTGTTTGCTCCTATCGAGGTAAAAACTGTCCGGGATTGCCAGAAGGAGTTTGATGAGCTTTGCGAGCAAGCGTATCGCGAGGCCGTTGCCGATGTGTCGCGTGGAAATGTTAATTTAGTTGCCGGCTGTTATCGTACTAAAAAAGATTTTCAGGCTCGTTGTCAGCGGGCTATCAATAAATTGAAAGGAATTTAAGGTGCATGAAAAATGCTCCTCATGAGTCCCTGCGTGAAGCTTGGTTACAGTTTGATGCCGATTTCAGCACTGCTGAGTATGCCATCAAGATATGCGAACACGTCAATGCTGCCTTGGATATAGAGGCAATGCTGGTATTGAGCCGTTCTGCCAAATATGCTTTGTCTGCTCTTGAGAAAGACGAGACTCAACACGAGCAGGCGATAGATTGTTTGAATAGAGCCGCACGGGTTGCAAGAAAATCAACTAAGCAATCTTTAATTGGTGCTTTAATTGTGTTGGGTGACATGATTGGTGATATAAAAAGGAAATCGGGAGATGCTATTTTAGCTGTTCATATAGAAAATTATAGTAGACATGAGGATAATATTTCAGATCTTTTGGCTGCTCAAGAATCAATCCAAAAGGGATCCTTTTCCAAAAAACGCGATTTCTTTAAACGTAGCCGGGGCCTCATTACCAACGCGCTTGAATTTTTAGATGAATATAGCGTAAAGGCTTCATTTATCAATAAGGATTTGATACAAAACAGAGAGAAAAGTAAGCTTTTTTTAAAAAAATCAATAAAAGCCGTGTTTGTAGGTATCTTGGCTTCTGCTTTTTTATCCGTTGTCCTGGAGTTTTTGTTGTATCTCAAAGCGTTAATTGCCACTTTCTATTGAATCAATTTTAATTATTTCTCTCATGCCTGAACCAACACAGATTTCGTCAGAGGAAGAAAAAAAAGCTTTTCTTCGCTCGTATTCTGAGGCGTTAGTGGCTATTAGTCAGTATAATCAAAAACAAATCGAAAACAGTCTTTCTCATTCATCTGAAAAACAATCACTAGTAGCTGTTTACAATGAAATTAGATATGCTACTCGACATTTGCTTGATGCTGTCCGAGAAGATTACGCAGATTCACCATCGTATACTCTCTGGTCTCGGGCAAAGAGACATTCGGATCGGGCGTTGTATGATATAGCAGAATTTGAAGTTTCTTTTTTAATGAAGAAAATTGTCAAGTTTACGGATATGTATAAGCCGTATGAATGGATGTTACCGCAGTACATCAATAATTACTATAAACATCTAAAAAATTATCACAACTATTTTCGTTATCTTATCGATTTGCACGAATTGGATAAAGAATCAACTGCATACAAAAATCAATGTGCTGATTTTGTTACGCAGATGAATGATTTTTGGAGAGATATTCAAAACGGGAAGAATAAGCTATTTGAAGCTGTTGCTACTGAAAGTCAAAATGCGGCAAAACGAAAAAAGTTTGAAAGAATGCTTTTCTGGTTTGGCTTGATTATCTCCTACTTCCTTACGCCCATTATTACCGAATTATTACATGATATCATGCAATTTTTCATTAGTTAGGCTCTATTTTGAATATGCATATGCCTTTCATACAGAGAAGGTCGCCATCTGTAGTTGATGACGACCTTTGCTTTGAATGAAGTTGTATTATGTATATCACTTCCGGCGGCGGCGTGCCATCAGCCCCGCCAATGCCATCACGCTCAGTGTAGCTGTCGTGGGCTCGGGAATGGGCTTTGTTATATCACCATTGTAGAATGCAATGTTTGAGACAGTCGTATTATTTCCTTTGAAAACCATTTCATATCCATCTAAATCACTCGTTATTTTCTCGAACATGGATCTACCATTAAGCTCCCATGTTGTTTGAAATAATTCTGTGTATGTTTCGTTTTCTAATACGTATCCGGAAATGGAGGACCCTTCAAACACTAAAGTGAATTTATGCGCGCCTTCGATTAGGCTTTTATCAACGTCCGTTCCACCGGCAAATGACATACTGCTGAACCCCCCATCCATGCCACTTGAGAAGTCAACCTTATATTTACCGGCGGATGCGGTCATTGTTGAATATCCAAAACCATCTTTAACTATGTCTCCTGCTCCTCCTCCCGCAACCCCGGCTTCCCCAAGGTCTGTTATCTGAAAAAATAAACCATATGAACGAGCATTTGCAATCTGAGAGGCTGTTGCGTTAAAGGAAATAGAAAATAAATTATAGTTGATACCGATGTTATTTGCTGCAACATCATTTACTGTCAATGTTGCAGATGAAGCTGTCCAGACCGCTCCATCCGCTAAGGTTTTATCTGTATCTCCGAGCTCAAAAATTAATCTGTCATCCGCTTGAGCATAATCAGCAACGGCGAATAGAGCCATCATTATAGGTAAATGTAATTTCATGTGTGTATGTTGAGGTTATTATTTGTAGTGCAGGTAGTTATCTACCTGCCAAGGGTAAGTATACCTCATTATGAATGAGATATACACAGATGTGATTGAATATCAACAATATATTATAAAGCAGTTTTCTCGTTTTATAGTCGGTTGTAATTTGGAGATAACTCTAACATGTTTATTTTCTGTTGTTATGCATTTTTTTACTGGACATCTCATTCATAATGAGAATCGCATTGCCATGCCGGATTTTGAACACTCAATATCGTAGGGCGGGACTTTCAGTCCCGCCATGTATAAGCCCCCCCCCCTTTTTTTCCTCTCTTTTTTTCATTTTTTTTGCTTGCTAAGGTAAGGTGATTTTGCTATATCATACCTATGAACAAGGAAATACTTAAAACATTGGTAATAGGGGCTACGTTGATGAGCGGTGGGGCTGCGCAGGCCGACTGGAGTGATGGCTTGGGGGACTTGTGGGATGGTGCGGGAGATGTGGGTAAGGAGCTCGGCGAAAAGGGCAAGGAGTGGGGAGAGAAAGGCAAGCAGTGGGGCAAAGAAACCTGGGATAAAGCCAAGGAGGAGTGGAGCAAGGCCAAAGAGCGTTGGGATAAGTTGGATATTAATTACGAGCTGATGCAGGCTTTTGGCGGGGATGTGGACGAGGAGTCTGCCCTTATCGGCAGATTTTATGATTTGAAACAGCCCATACGCGAGGGGGCAAAAGCCATGTATAAGGAGGGCGTGGTAGCCAAGATACGTGAGTTTGATGACAAGGAATGGAACCAGCGCGTGTTTGAGGACTATTACAGCCCCGAGGTGCGCTTGTATGCCCCGTATTTTTACCTGCCGCGGTGCAAGGCATCCTATGGGCCGGAGGCTTTTCAATGCAATGAAAAGGAGGACGGCCGCAAGGTAGCCCCCAGCGGTTGGGTAGTGGTGTACCGTGGCGTGGTAACGGCCCCGGAGAGCGGATTCTTCCGCTTTGTCGGCATGGGGGATGACACCCTGATGGTGCGCTTTAACAACAAGCTTGTGCTGGAGGCCGGCTGGTCCATACCCACCCGCAATGATATGGTGCTGGGTACCAAACCTGCTTATCAGCAAGAGATGTGCAGCAACAAGAACAAGCGGGCTTTTTATCAGTACAAACAGACCCCGCATTGGAACCAAGTGCTGGGTGGTATACCTGCCGGTGAGGTGTTCAAGGTGAAGAAAGGGGAGAAATACCCCGTGGAGATTCTCGTGTCCGAAATCCCCGGCAACGAGTTTGGTTTTTGCCTGTTGGTGGAGAAGGTGAAATCCCCCGGCACCGCCCCGCGCGGCATTGTGCCTGCAGATAAGTCGCCGGAGCTGGCATTGTTCCGCACCAATGAAAGCAAGCCCGATTTCAGTGCCATAGAGCGAGCCCTGACCGTCGGAGATAAGGATTTTCGGGTAAAAGGCTTTATGGAAGGGCCTCCCTTCAAAGAGGATAGCCCCGTATGGAAGGTGGACTATGAAGAGGCTCAAGAGCAGGGGCTCTTTGATAGCGTTTTCGGTTTGTTCCGAGACGATGATACCGCCATGGGTAAGAGAAAAAAGTGATAGAGATTTTTCTGCCTCAGAATATCGTAGGACGGGACTTTTAGTCCCGTCTTTTTCTTAGGGTATTCGCCATTGCCTTCATGACACAAGTTTTGCACAAAAGGCATTGCAGAATGCGCACTTGTGCTTGCGTGGCGGGGGATGTTGTGCTACAATGGCGCACCGCGTGCATTATTCGGGCGCGCTTTCGTGTCACCTAATACAGAGATTTTTATATGATTAAATGGGTTCTTAATAAGATTGTAGGTTCTAAGAATCAGCGAGAAGTGCGCAGATTGCGCCCGGTGGTCAAGCGTATTCTCGAGATAGAGGAGACCATGAGCGGCAAAAACCGGGAATACCTGGTAGGTAAAACCCGCGAGTGGCAGAAGTATCTGCACCGTCTTACCCCCATTGATTTGCCGACTCGCGGCGTGATTTTGGCTGCAGATGCAGAGCAGCTCAAGCAGTATGCCGCCGTGCTCAATACTCGTTTCGAGGCCCTGAAGGATGAGTTCCCGAAACTGCCGCAGGTGGAGGCTACGCCCGAATCCATTGAGCAGGGCAAGAAGGCTTTTGCCGAGATTGAACCCAAGTTTGCCAAAATGCGCTCCAAATACTTGGAGCAGATTTTGCCCGAGGCCTTTGCCGTGGTTAAATGCGCAGCCCGTAACATGTGCGGGGATGATGTGGATGTATGCGGCACCAACATCAAGTGGGATATGGTACACTTTGATGTTCAGCTTATCGGCGGTATTGCGCTGCACCGCGGCTTTATTGCTGAGATGGCCACGGGTGAGGGTAAAACGCTGGTGGCAACCTTGCCCGTTTACCTGAATGCCCTTACCGGCATGGGCGTGCACGTGGTAACGGTCAACGACTATTTGGCTCGCCGTGACTCCATGTGGATGGGTGCGCTCTTCAAGTACCTCGGCCTCACGGTGGGTTGCATTCAGAGCATGATGCCCAATGACTCCCGCCGCAAGCAGTATGCCTGTGATATTACCTACGGCACCAATGCCGAGTTCGGCTTTGACTACCTGCGCGACAATGGTATGGCTACCTCCAAAGATGCCCAGGTGCAGCGTGGACACTATTTTGCCATTATTGACGAGGTTGACTCCATTTTGATTGACGAGGCCCGCACGCCGCTCATTATCTCCGGCCCGGCCGTGATTGAGCGTGAGCAACAGTATGATGTGCTCAAACCGCTTATCGAGAAGGTATCCCGCGCTCAGGTTGAGCTGTGCAACGGCCTTATGACCAAAGCCTTCAAATACGCCAAGGAGGGTGATACCGCTGCTGCCGGGCGTTGCCTTTATAAGGTGAAGCTGGGCATGCCCCGCAACCGCCAGTTCATGCGCTCTCAAGAGGACGTAGAGTTCCGCCGCATGGTGGAGAAGTATGAGCTCTTCCTGTATCAGGACCCGCGCAAGCTTGAGCTCTTTAAGCTTAAGGAGGAGCTCTATTTCTGCATGGATGAGAAAACGCACGATGCAGAGTTGATGGAGATGGGCCGCGAGCTTATCAGCCCCGGGCATCCGGAGGATTTCGTGCTGCCGGATTTGGGCACCGAGTTTGTGGATATTGATGAGGATGAAACCCTCACCGAGCGCGAGAAGGAGGCACGCAAGAACGTGCTGCTGAAGCGTTTGGATACCAATGCCGCCCGCCTGCACACCATCAGTCAGTTGCTCAAAGCTTACACCATTTACGAGCGTGATAAAGAGTACGTGGTGAAGGAGGGCAAAATTATCATCATTGACCAAAATACAGGCCGTGAAATGCCCGGCCGCCGCTGGAGCGAGGGCTTGCACCAAGCCGTTGAGGCCAAAGAAGGTGTGGAGGTTGAGGCAGAGAACATGACCTACGCCACCATCACCATTCAGAACTACTTCCGACTCTACAGCCGCTTGGCCGGTATGACCGGTACGGCAGAGACCGAGGCCGCCGAGTTCCATGATATTTATAAGCTGGATGTACTGCCCATCCCCACGAACCGCCCCTGCATTCGTGAGGATTTCAACGACCTCATCTTCAAGACCCGCCGCGAGAAGTTCAATGCCGTGGTAGCCAAGATTAAGGAGCTGTACACCAAGGGGCAACCCGTGTTGGTGGGTACTGCCAGCGTGGTGGCATCCGAGACCCTCTCCCGCATGCTCAAATACGCTGGGATTCCGCACGAGGTGCTCAACGCCAAAAACCACCAGCGAGAGGCTGAGATTGTGGCACGTGCCGGTCAGCGTGGCTCTGTAACGGTTTCCACCAACATGGCAGGCCGTGGTACGGACATTAAGCTGGGCGAGGGTGTGGCAGATTTGGGCGGTCTCTTCGTACTGGGTACGGAGCGCTATGAGTCCCGCCGTATCGACCGCCAGCTGCGTGGCCGTTGCTCTCGCCAGGGGGACCCCGGTGCCTCTCAGTTCTTCCTTTCTTTTGAAGATGATTTGATGCGCAACTTCGGCGGCAGCGAGCGAATGACCAAAGCCATGAACCGATTCGGCATGGCAGAGGGCGAGGCCGTTGAGAGCTGGATGATGAACAAGATTATTGAAGGTGCTCAAAAGCGTGTGGAGCAGCGTAACTACATGTGGCGTAAGCATGTGTTGGATTATGATGATGTGATGAATCAGCAGCGCACCATTGTATATGCCATGCGTAATGATGCCTTGCTGTGCGAGGAGCCGCGCGAAATGATTTATGAGCAGCTTACCGAGGGAATTCACACCAAGTGTGAGGACTACCTGAACGAGGACAATACCGGTGCTATCCGCCGCTTGGACCTCTTGCATTGGCTCAACTCCACCTTCCCGCTGGGGTGGAGCGAGGAGGACGCCGCCCTCAGCTCCGGCGAGCCCTCTGAGGTGGCAGACCGCATTGTTGCCCGTGTGCGCGAAATGTATGAAAAGAAGGTTGCCGGCGAACGCCCCGACCGCGTGGACCACATGGAGCGCAACATTATGCTGCAAGCCATTGATAAGCTGTGGCAGCAGCATATTATGGACATGGATGCCCTGCGTGAAGGTGTGCGCCTGCGTGCACAGGGCCAGCGTGACCCCCTCGTGGAGTACAAGCGTGAGGCTTACAGCATCTTCGAGACCCTCATCAGCAACATTCAGTATGAGATTCTCAACAACCTCTTCCGCTCCACCACCAATTTGTCCGCCTTTGAGGATTTCCTCTCCTCTCTGCCGGCCAGCAATGCGGATGATGAGGATGAATCCGTAACGGATGTTCTGGGCAACGGAGATTTCCTCTCCATGCTGCGTGAGCAGATGGCCCGTATGCAGAAACGCTTTGCTAACGCCCCCGCTGCAGCAGATGCCGATGTTGAGGCAGAGGACGACGATGACGACGCGGAGGAAGAAGAGGAGGCCGTAGGCGCGTACTCTACCTCTGATGCCGCACCTGCCGGCATGCTCATGCCCGAGGAGGGCAGCGTGAGCGGTGCCCCCATGCCCGGTATCCCCATGAAGCCCGAGAAAAAGATGGTGCTCCCCAAAAAGAAGGTGACAGCCAACATTAAGCGCAAGGATAGCAGCGCCCCGTTGGTGATGTCTTCCCTCGATATGGAGGAGTCCGTTCCCGGGGTATCCATGTCATTGATAGACGGTGAGCCTGCAGAGGGTACAACCGTTTCCGGCGCAGAGGAGAAATAAACATTCAGCCCGTGAAGGTGCGATTGCCGAGTACGGTTAATCGCACCTTTTGCTTTACGCCTATAACTGATAGCCCACCGCAAATGAACGTTCGCTCCGCATTGGCATACGTCCCGTATTTCCGTAACAGGCTCTTTGTCTTACACATTGGCAAGGAGCTGTTGCATGAGGACGCCCTTGTGGATGCCCTGTTGGATGCCGATGCCTTGCACGAGATAGGTGTGCGCTTGGTGTTGGTGGCAGAGGGCAGCGAGGCAGAGCACCTGGCTGCCAGAGCAGGGGAGTGTGAGATGCACGCTGCCTTGGCAGAGTTACCCCTTACTGCAGGGGCTGCAGCCATTGCCCGTGTGCGAGAGATTGTGGAGCGCCCGCAGGTGGCTATTGTGCCCTCCGGCACCGTTGGCCGTTTTGATGAGGGCAGTGTTTGCTTGGCGGTAGAATTGGGAGCCTCCAAATACATTTGTCTGCAAAAAGATGCCGTGCCCTGCCGCCGTGGCCAGCCCATTTTCGCCATTGCGGAGCGAGAGGTCAGCACAACGGAATGTGCAGATTGCTCTTGCGTGGCAGAGCTGAAACAAGCGGCGGCAGTGTGCCGCCGTGGGGTTCCGCGTGTGCACATGCTTAATGGCTTGCACCGTGGCGTTTTGCTGGATGAGCTTTTCTCTGAAGAAGGTGTGGGCACCATGGTGCACGCCGACTCCTACCGCGAGATTCGCCCGCTGAAGGTGGATGACATACCCGAGCTGCTCTCTATGATTGCCCGCTGCGTGGTGGACTCCAAATTGGTGGAGCGTACGTACGAAAGCATTTTAGAAAACTTGCAAAGCTACTACGTATACACGCTCGACGACACCATTGTGGGCTGTGTGGCACTTTATCCTTTCCCCGAGGAGCATTGCGCCGAGCTGGGCTGCCTTTTCATCAAAAAGAATTATGAGGGGCATGGCTATGGCAAAGCCATGTGCCGCTTTATTCAGGATAAAGCCCGTGCCTTGGGTTATGAGTGGATTTTTGCCATCTCTCAAAGTGCTGTGGCCTATTTCCGGGATCGCCTTGGCTATGAGCCGTTGCCGCGCTCCGTTCTCCCCGCTTCTCGCCGCGCCGTGTTAGAGGCCAGCGGCCGCGCATCCGAGGTATTCGGGCACCATTTGTCATAAGTTTTGCTGCCGATTGTCGATTTTACTTTACACGAGGCGCAATTGTGTTAGAATAAAGCACGCAGCATTTATTGCTTGAATATTTATTCTCTCTAACCAACAATATCAAATTATGCTTAAAAAGTTCGCATTTGTGGCTTTTGCCGCCGTTCCCGCTCTTGTATTCACCTCTTGCTCTTCTCCTGAAGAAGCCGCTACGGATTCCGTAAAAGATGCCGTTGCTGACCTTGCTGAGCTTATTGAAGACAATAAGAGTGAATCTATTGAAGATATCATTGATGAACTCAACGACTTCTTTGCCGATGTAACGCCCGAGCTCATTGAAGAGTTTGAGGACCTTACCGATGCAGAGCGCGTGGCCGTTATCAAAAACATTGCTCAGTGTGAGGAGGGTAAGAAGCTCATAACGGCTTTTTCCTCCCTTGAAGGTAATGAATCCCTTGCCAAATTGGTGCCGTCTGCCATGAGTGGTGATACCTCTCAGGTGGCTGAGTTGCCCTTGGAAACCAAACTGCAAACGGTAGATATTTGTGCCAACCTTGTTAAGCTTGCCATCGCCATCGGTGTAGACCGTCCGGAGGTTCAGAAGGCTCTTAAAGAGGCATTCTGATACCCCGAAACAATTCCTTTAACCTAAAAAAGCCGGAGTCCATGGACTCCGGCTTTTTTAAATTCCTGTGTTTAGGTTTACTCTCCCAATTGGCTGGCCAGCATGGAGGCAACACCCTCAAATGCCGCGGCAACCATGCTCTTGCCCGGGTCTTCAAGGGCAACGGGGTGGCCCTCATCACCGCAGGAGCGGGTCTGAATATCCAAGGGAATGCGGCCCAGCAGGGGTACGCCCAGTTTTTGAGCTTCGCGCTCGCCGCCGCCCTCGCCGAAAATGTTGTAAATGAGCCCGTCGCTGGGGCATACAAAGTAGCTCATGTTCTCAATGAGGCCCAGAATCGGGGTCTCCACTCGCTGGAAGAGCCCCACGGCCTTGCGGGCATCGATAAGTGCAACCTCTTGTGGCGTGGTAACGATAACGGCACCTGCCAAGTCCACCGTCTGCACGATGGTGAGCTGAATATCACCCGTGCCGGGGGGCATGTCCAAAATCAAAAAGTCTAGCCCACCCCACTCTACATCTCGCAAAAATTGCTGCACGTAGCGCGTAGCCAAGGGACCACGCACGGCCACGGGGGAGGCCTCATCTATCATCAAGCCCATGGAGAGCAGCTTCACCCCGTGAGCCTCCACCGGCAAGAATTGCTCTTTCTCCGAGCAGCCGGGGCGCTCCTTGGTGCCGAACATCAACGCCATGGAGGGGCCGTAAATATCCAAGTCAAGCAAACCTGTCTTGTACCCTAATTTGGAGAGAGCCACGGCCAAGTTGGCAGATACCGTGCTCTTACCCACACCACCCTTGCCGGAGGCTACGGCGATAACATGTTTTACCCCGGGCACGCTCGATTTCCAGTCCGCAGGGTCATCATTGGCACCGGGTTGCTTTACGCTCTTGGGTGCATGGTGTTCAATGTTGACATCCAACTGTTTTACACCCGGCAACTCTTTTACCGTAGCCATCACATTCTCATAGATATAGCGCGGCACATCGGCATTCTTGCTCTCAATAATGAGCTCTATCACAACAGCACCCGCCTCGGATACCGTTATGTCTTTCACCAGCCCGAACGAGACGATGTCTCGGCTGAAACCCGGGTACTTTACTGTGGTCAACGCGGCGCGTATCAGCGCCGGGGTTAATTGCGGTTCACTCATAAAACTTTAATTCCTGAATTTCAGGGGTATTTAATCATATCTCTCTACCAATTGCAAGCTTAATCCCCGTCAGTACTAGTATAACGTTTGGTAATTAGTCAGACCTACAAATTGGGGATCTCTAAAAATTCGCCAAATGGTAATTTGTAGGTGTGAGCATCTCAATCCATCGCAGAGGCTTTGCTTACTTCGTATTTTGTATTTCACATTTCGTACTTCCAAGCCCCCATGTGGGGCGAAATAACATAGGCAGGCGGTCAAGCGTGCACACAGTGCGCGCGCGACCCCTGCTGATTATCAAAAAATATAGAGCCCGACGAGCAACGCGAGGAGGCCGACACAATCCCCACGAGGGGTGTTAACCCCGAGTCACGCTCCGCTCCGGGCTTACGCCCTACGCTATATACATCTGTCGGCCTCGTCGCTACGCTCCTCGGGCTCGGGTGTTTTTTTTTCACGTGCAGGGGCTTACGCCCCTGCCTATGTTATTTCGCCCCACAAGGGGGCTAGTATAACGTTCGGTAATTAGTCAGACCTACAAATTGAGGACCTCTAAAAACTCGACAAATGGCAATTTGTAGGGATGCCTTGCGGGCGGATGCCCGCCGAAATCAGAGCCCCGGTGAGGGGCGATATAGGGTAGCCCGGGTGTGGAGCCGCGTCAGCGGCGGAACCCCGGGGAAACGTACAAACAAACCGGAACCCCGGTTGAGGGGTGACATAATGCGTGGCTTAAATATGGGGGTACATATAATGCCTTAATTCAAAGCGCAACATTATGCCACCCCTGCGGGGGGCGTAATTATTTTTGCATATTTCCCGGGGTTTCCGGCTTCGGCAAGCCTACGCCGTGACAAGCCGCCGCTAGCGCGGCTCCACACCCGGACTATTCTATGGCGCCACTCGCCGGGGCTCAATAATTCGGCTCGCTGGCTCTCGCCTTCTCCCCACAACTACAAATTTGTAGGGGCACCGGAGATTCGTAGGATGCAAGATAAATAGTTTTTGTTGAGTTTTTAGAGATGTCCAAATATGAAAAAGCCCCGCTTTGCGGGGCGTCATTTTATTGAGTCAACTATGAATTTGAAATATGGGTAATTTTTTAGCCATAGCTGCAAATTGAAACCCAACTTAACTGTCACCCGTTTCACGGGTTTCGTTTGTTTTGGTTTTGTACGAGTGGTTTCGCTCGCCGTAGGCTCGCTTCACCACCTCGCTATTTGAACTGCCGCCCGCTTACGCGGGCTGGGGAAAATAATAGCGGCTACGCCGCAGGTAAATACAACGTATTGCCCGCAGGAGCGGGCATGGGTGGTGAGCCTCGCAGCGGCGACTCGTCACGGCGTAGGCTTGCCGAAGACGGAAACCACTCGTACCGATAAGAAATAAATTTGAACCCGTGAAATTTGGCTCGCTTACGGACACAAAATAGTCCATTTATTTGTCGACCGTTATACGAGGGCAAATCCGGCATCATTCCGCCTGTTTTTTCTTACGCGGTTTACGTGGTTTAGGCGGGGCGGTGGGGTCTGCCTCTTTTTTCTTACGCGGGGCACGGGGCTTTTTGGGGGCGGTGGGGTCTGCCGGTTTGCGGGTGCGTTTCTTTTTGGGCGGGGCAGGCTCTGCGGAGAGGGTAAAGGGCTCTTCCTCTGCGGGGGGGGCGGGGGCTGGTTGTGGCGGGTTTTTCTTTTGCGGTGCGGGCTTGGGCTGCTGCTTGGGTTTGGCGGTTTGCTTGGCTGCACGCGGGGCACGGCGAGAGCGCAGCATGAGGTAGGCTATACCACCGATGGTGAGCCCGAAGAGTAATTGCAGGGCATCTCCCCCCCATAAATAGGAGGCACGGTTAGGGGCAACCCCCTCCGGTCGCCAGGGTTGGGTATCCGGCGCGGTGGGATCATAGGGGTAGGTGCGCAGCTCAATGGGGTCCCCAATGCGAGGGGCCTCGTTATCCGGTGTATTGAGGGCAAGTTTGCCGATGCGTGCCCCGTTTTCAAAGGTAAAGGAAACAATGGGGAAGTAGGCGGTATCCCCGCCGGTGGATAAGTTGCCGCTGCCCAAGGCCTCTGTAGTGCTTTCGAAGGGGCGTTGGCGCAGGTCTGTTACGGTGGCGGTAACAGGTATGGTCTCATGTATGTAAACGGCAGTTTGGCACATGCCCCATAAGGCACAGAGCACCATGTACACCCCGCTCAACAATACGGCAAGCAGGGTGATGAGGCGTAGTTTGCTGTGTTTGGCGCGGCTCATGTGCTCATAGAATATCAGTTAACGGCTACTCGCAGCTCGTATGCCTCCACCCGCCCCTTGGCAATGCAGCTTTGCGCCCAGTGCAGGGCGGCAGCCGTGGCGGGCAGGTGGTGTTGCGGCAGTAAGGGTGCCTCCCTGTGGCGGGGATGTGCCAGGGTGAGCTGAGGTAGCTCCGACAGCAGCCCGCGGGCATCCGTTGTATCGGCCCGGAAAATCTCGTCTGCACGGGGCAGGGCGTTTGCCTCCAAATCGGCCGTGATGGCGCGTATGCCCACCCCGTAAAGAGAGGCCAAGTGGGTGAGCTCATCGGGCATGTGCGGTTCATCTCCAATGAGCAGAAGCTCTGCCTCGTGAGAGCATAAAGCGCAGGCTAAGGTGCGGAAAAACGCACGGCGGCAGCTCTCTGCATCGGCATCTATGCATACACAAACGGCGCGCAGATGGGCGGTGGTATCTGCCGTGTCATCTATAATGTAGGCCCCGGCTTCATCCGTGCTGCCGGCCGGCCATTGCACGGCTACCAAGTCCGGGTGCTCCCAGCTTTCTGCCTCCTCCACCGGGTAAACGAACACGCCCATGCCGGTGGTATCGTATAGCCTTACAGCCAAGGCCAGTGCTTTGTGCAGGGGATCATGCCCGTCTCGGGATGCCTCTGCCTCGCTCTCAAACATATTGTGCAGGGAGGGCGCGGAGGCTTCCGTGCGCAGGTAGTAGCCTTGGCCGTTGGGCACGCGGGCCAGGCAGGAGCCGGGCTCCAGCGCGATGAAAGAGAATTGGGAGCGCAGGGAGTGGTCCGAGTACGCATCCCCCAGCACGGCTCGCACGCGGGCAATGAGCTCCTTGCCTTTAATGGCTTCCTCCTCTCGGGTGGGTAACAGGTTGGGCAGTATCTCTACCAGCTTGTCTCTTAAACTCATGGTGGTAAAAATCAGGCGCGTGTTTGAGCCCCCGCCAAACGCAGGTTGGGGTCTACAGGGGTATCCAAGGGAGAAAAATCACCGCTGCGGGCGCGCAACAAGCCGGCAAAGGCAATCATGGCGGCGTTGTCGGTGGTGAGGTTGTTAGGCGGCAATACCAGCTCGATACGGGCACGCTCGCAACGCTCTTTGAGTTGACGGCGCAACGCAGAGTTGCAGGATACCCCGCCGGATACCGCCAGTACCTTATGCCCCGTACGTTTAAGGGCTTTCATGGCTTTGTGGATAAGGACATCCAGAATCGCCTGGCGCACCCCTGCGCAGAGATCGCACATGGTTTGCGGCTCCAAATCATTGGGGTTGCCGCTTTTTACCAGTTTGGGCAGGGTGTAGAGCACGGCGGTTTTAAGCCCCGAGAAAGAGAAATCCAAGTGGTCCTCGTGTATCATGGGGCGGGGGAACTTAAAGCGCTCGGGGTCGCCCTGCTCGGCGCGTTTATCAATCTCCGGCCCACCCGGGTAGGGCAGGTCGAGCATTTTGGCAACTTTGTCAAAGGCTTCGCCTGCGGCGTCGTCTTTGGAGCGCCCCAGCAGGGTGTAGTTGCCGCTCCCCTGTACATCTATAATCAAGGTGTGCCCGCCGGATACCACTAAGCCCAAATGTGGGACAAGCCCTTGAGGGTGGGTGATAAAGGGGGAGAGCAAGTGCCCCTCCAAATGGTTAACGGCAATAAATGGCTTACCTGCGGCCAACGCCAAAGCCTTGGCCGCTGTATTGCCTACCAACAGGGCTGCCACCAGCCCCGGCCCCGCCGTGCTGGCAAAGGCATCCACCTCATGAATACTGCGGTTGGCCTTTGTAAGGGCCTCTCGCAGCACTCCGGGCAGGTTAGAGGAGTGGTTGCGGGAGGCCAGCTCGGGGATGACACCGCCATATAGGCGGTGCAGGGGTATCTGGGTAGAGATAACGGAGCTGAGCACACGCGGTTGCGGCTCCCCCGCAAACTCTTCAATCAGGGCTACGGCTGTTTCGTCGCAGCTGGACTCGATTCCCAGTACCAACATTGTTTTATCAGGCTTTCTTTTTACGGGGTTTAGCTGCTGCTTTGGGCTTTTTGGCAGCCGGGGCAGATGCCTTTTCTCGTGAGATTTCGGGCGCACCTTTACCCAGCACGCAATCCTCTGTCACGGTGACGGTGGTAATGCTCTTGTCGCTGGGTACCTCGTACATGATATCAAGCATAATGCGCTCAAAAATGCCACGCAGGGCGCGGGCCCCGGTGCCGCGCTCTATAGCCTGGCGTGCCATGGCGCGCAGGGCTTCTTCTTTCACTACAAGGTCTACGCCGTTCATCTTGAGTAGCTTGGTGTACTGTTTCACCAAGGCGTTCTTGGGCTCGGTGAGCAGGGTGACAAGCTGGTCTTCTGTAAGCGTGGTCAGGGGGGCAAAGATGGGTAAACGCCCCATCAGCTCCGGTATCATGCCGAACATGAAGAAGTCCTCCGGCATGGCTTTTGCCAGCACTTCTTCCTCTGTAAACTCCTTGGTGTCGCGGTCTTCTTCAATGGAGGCAAAGCCCATGGCGGTGGAGCCGATGCGCTTGCGGATGATGCCCTCCAGCCCTACGAAGGCGCCGCCGCAGATAAAGAGGATGTTCTCGGTATTGACGCGGATGTACTCCTCGTTGGGGTGTTTGCGGCCGCCTTTGGGCGGTATGTTGCACTCCGTACCCTCCACAATCTTGAGCAGAGCTTGTTGCACGCCCTCGCCGCTGACATCTCGTGTGATGCTGACATTCTGTGTTTTACGGCCTATCTTGTCAATCTCATCCACATAGATAATACCGCGCTCTGCCTTGGCCACATTCATGTTGGCCGCCTGCAACAGCCGCAGCACAATGTTCTCCACATCCTCGCCCACGTAACCGGCCTCGGTGAGGGTGGTGGCATCCACAATGCAGAACGGTACATCCAAAATACGGGCAAGCGTTTTGGCCAGCAATGTTTTGCCGGAGCCGGTGGAGCCTGCCAGCAGAATGTTGCTCTTCTCAATCTCTGTGCCGTCGTCCGTCTTGGGTTGGCGCAGGCGCAGGTAGTGGTTGTACACAGCCACGCAAAAGGTACGTTTAGCCAAATCCTGGCCGATAACGTAGTTGTCCAGCATGGCGTGCATCTCTGCCGGGGTGGGTAACTTATCTTGTGCTTTGGTCTCTATATCCAGTACGGGTGAGCCGTTCGCATCATCCTGCGGCAACAGCCAGGGGTGCGTCTCTTTGATGTGCATGACCATGTGCTCGGCTGCCTGGTCCCCCATGGGCTCCATGAACATTTTGTGTACAATGTCCTCTATACAGCTGAAGCACAGGTTGAGGCCATTCCACGTAAGGACAGGCCAGGTGGGCCCCTCCGGGGTTTGGCAGGCCGCGCAGTGGCGGGTGGTCTTTTTATTGGCCATGAGAAAATGGGGTTAGGCTTTGCCGGGGATCGGTTTATGTGTCAGAATGCGGTCCACGAGCCCGTATTCCAGAGACTCCTCTGCCGTCATGTACTTGTCGCGGTCTTGGTCTGCCTTAACGGTGTCAAACTCTTTGCCGGTGTGTTTGGCGAGAATGCCGGTGAGGCGTTTATCCAAACTGAACATAAAGTTGATGGTGCGCTCTACATCGGCTGCGGTGCCTTGTGCGCCGCCGCGTACTTGGTGAATCATTACGTGAGAGTTCGGCAGGCAAAAACGCTTGCCCTTGGTGCCGGCGGCCAGTAATACGGATGCCATGGAGGCCGCAATGCCGATGCAGTAGGTGTTGATATCGCAAGAGATAAATTGCATGGTGTCGTAAATGGCAAGACCTGCCGTTACGGAGCCACCGGGGGAGTTGATGTAGATGTGGATGTCCTTTTTCGGGTCTGTCATCTGCAAGAACAGCAGTTGGGCGATGACGGAGTTGGCTACGGTGTCATCGATTTCCGTGCCGAGAAATATCACGCGGTCCAGCAACAGGCGAGAGTATATATCATAAGCGCGCTCGCCTTGCCCGGTTTTCTCGATGACAGTGGGGATGTAGTAATTTTTAGGAGTGTCCATAACTTGTGTTTGCCTATCCTATCATAAAAGAGGCTCACTTTCAAAGCCCTTTTATGGCATAATACGGCATCCGCAGGCACTTTTCATGCTTTTGTGTTGCGGATTCGCGGGGATTGTGTATTATCTTAGGCAGAGATGAAATTATTAACTGCCATTTTTGCGTGTATCATGCCTTTGCTGTGGGTGGGGTGCGTTGCCCAACGGCAGGTGCAAATGGAGTATCTTGCCCCGCCGCAGGTGGAGATGCCGCAAGGTGCGCAGCTGGTGGTGCAGGCGGATGCCCGCAAGGGGGTGGAGCGTGCGTTGGAACGCGAGTTTGCTGCGGCATTGAAACAGACCGCTAAATCTGCCGATGCCAAGCAGGCGGGTGATGCTGCCGTGCGTTTGGTGGTGGATGCCGTGTCGATTCGTTGCCGCATCAACGGTAAAAAGGAGGCTGTGACTCAGCTCGGTGAAAATGAGCTTAATACATTGCATGAGAATAGGCTGAAAAGGGCTTTTGCCGTGCCCGTATATGCAGAGCTGAGCGCACGTGTCAGCCTGTTGCATGGGCCTAAGCTGTTGTGGAGCCGCACGCATACCGTAACGGTGCCCGGTGCGGCTTATACCCGCATAGGGGTGCAGGAACCATGCCGCCTTTTTGTAAAAGATATGCTGCCGTATATAGCCCCGCACCCGCAAACATATACGGTGCATCTTAAGCTTGCGGGTGCCCCGCCCGAGCTGGAGCAGGCCGTGCATGCCTGCAAGCGTAAAGATTGGGCCACTGCGCTGGAGCATGCCCGCCTGGCTCACCGCAAGTGCCCGCAAGCGGCAGAGCCCGTTTACCTTATCGGCTTGTTGGCGCGTCACTATGGGGATTATCCCGCCTCAACCGCTCTCTTTAAAAAGGCCTATGCCTTGCAGCCCGACCCTCGTTATCTGACAGCTCAAGAGGAAAACCCGGAACTTTACCGCACGGAATTCAAAGCACATTCACAATGATGAAGAAAACATATTTTTACTATTTAGCTGCCCTTTGCGCAGGTGTGTTGATGGGGTATGTCCTCATGCCCTCGGAGAAAACAACGGAGCTTTTGCACGTGGTGGAGGGCTCTCATGAGGTGGAGGTTCATTGGCATGCCCTGAACCGCGATAACGTGAACACTCAAATCGATTTCGGCATGGGGCACACCTCCAGGTCTCCCCTCATGTATGCTGTGTTACAAAACCGCCCCGATATGGTAAAACGTTGCCTTGCTTTGGGGGCTGATACCGAGGCCCGATACAGCGTAGAGTATTACGGGGAAACCCAAGCAACCCCATTGCACGCAGCCGTAAAACAAGGAAACCTCCAACTTGTTCAATTGCTGGTACAAGGCGGGGCAGATTTGGAGAGCCGCCTGTACCGCGATGTTCAGTATTGTGTGCCGGGGTATACGCCTTTAATGCGCGCGGTTGAGCTGGGGTTTACCGATGTAGCCCGTTATTTGTTGGAGCAGGGGGCAGATGCCACGGCTGTTTCGGACGCGTCGCTTCAGCTTGAAGTGGGGAATGCTGCGGAGTCCGTATTGCGGGTGTCCTTAGCGCATGCGGATTGCTATGAGCTTGTGCGCGAGCACTTGCATAAAACCCGCCCGAACCGCTTGTTGCACCCCTCGTATGAGTGGGGCTGTTTCTCCTTGCCCGATGCTCACTTACAGCAGTCTGTAGAGGTGTTTACCTCCCCGGATGCCGCTGCCCCGGTCAGCATGTCCAAGGCGGAGCTGTTGAAACGCCTGAACTCGTGTTACTGTATCCTGAAGGTGAAATCTGTGACGGATTACAGCTATTTCATAGGGCGGGATGCATGTGAGAAAACTCGTGAGTTTGCTATTGCGGAGGTGCTATACAGCAAAGAACCCATGGAGCCGGTGTCTGCGGTGTATCTGCATTATAATCGCGTGGAATGTGCAGCGGCTAACGCCTCTTCAAAAATAGACTACCCGGCTGAGGATGTTTACATTTGCCTGAAAAAGGAAGCTTTTGCCCGGCTGGAAAAAGCCCTGTATATCAATTTTTACGAGGTGTGGGATGACACGGTGTACCTTGCCGGCAAGGATGTTTCGGCCATCGTGCAGGCCTTGATTCAATAGCACGTGGTATTTTGAATCTGAATAAAAAACGACACACCCTAATGCGCCGCCTCCCAAAGGAACACAAGCGGGGTGTGCCATGGCGGTTCTTTGATAGTGTTTTTGAGGTCTGGTGTCAAGTCTTTTTCTTTTTGAAAATCCCTTTGTGGTTACGAAAAAAGGATTGCAACAATGGGCTTGAAATGGTATCATACGCTCGTTATGAAGGCGACAATAAAAAAACAGCAACATTCAACCACGAAGGGGTTTCGACGTGGTAGACGCGGCTTTGTCGTCAAGGCTATTAGAAATGCCAAGACCGGCAAAAAGAAGGTGATAATGAGCGATTGGCAGCATTTGACGAAGAAGGATGCTGATATCATTGTGAGGCTCATTAATAATCCTCCTCGCCGGAGTGAAGATGTTAGAAACGCGTTAAGGGATGCCGAAATCCTATATCAGTCAATACAGCAACTGGATTGAATCATGAGTTTGGGATTCAGGTATCTGGACGCAAACTTTATTGCTCCGGAGCATTTTGATTGTGGCGAGCCGGAACTTAACAGCTTTCTCCGGGAATCTGCTGTTCACTTTGTTAAGCAGGGGCTTAGTGCCATAAGATTGCTCATCGATTTGGATAATGACAAATTGGTAGGTTTCTACGCTATTTCTCCTCTGTGTATTGAACTAAGTCGCCTTTCTGCCAAGCAGAGGGAGCAGTATAATGTCCCTTTCCCAATTCCTTCATGGTTGATAGGGAGACTTGCTATTGATAAGCAATATCAGAAGCAGCATCTTGGTGGTGCTCTTTTGCTGGATGCAATGAAAAACATCCGAAAACGTGCTGAAAATGGCGCAGGTGCTCTTATTATAGTGGATGCTAAAAACAAACGGATTAAGCAATTCTACAAAAAATACGGATTCTCAACATTGGATTCGTGCGGAGGTTTGAAGTTAGTCTCGCCTCTATAAAACAGACAGAGTAAGAAGAAATGTGTAACAGCTTTTTGCCCCCGGAAGCATCGTGTTTTCGGGGACTCTTTTTGTATATCTTTTTGATATCCCCATAGGGATATGTTTAGGTGCATTTTCAAGCGTTTGAAAGAGCGCTCCACGCGGTTGGGGCTAATCGCATTTGCAACCTACTGTGGGGCTGCTATTGCTACGGATCGGAGCGTGTCCGTATTACAGTCAGCTTTTGCCCGGCCGGAAAAAGCCTTGTATATCAATTTTTACGAGGTGTGGGATGACACGGTGTGCCTTGCCGGCAAGGATGTTACGGCCATCGTGCAGGCCTTGCTTCAATAGCGCGTTGTATTTTGAAGCTGAATAAAAAACTCGGCCCACCGTTCAAGGGGGCCGAGCAAAGGAAAAGCTAGTAGCTGATATCGATTAGCGGATGGTCTTAACGGTAACAGCCTCTTTACCCACGCGCTCGCGCAGATAGTTGAGCTTGGCACGGCGAACCTTACCGCGGGTCACAACCTCAATCTTGGCAATCTTGGGGGTATGTACGGGGAAGGAGCGCTCTACGCCCTCACCATAGGCAATCTTACGAACGGTGAAAGCCTCGTTCACGCCGGAACCACGCTTGCCGATGACGATACCTTGGAAAATCTGTACACGCTCTTTACCACCTTCGATAACGCGGCAGTGTACTTTTACAGTGTCACCCACGTTGAAGGGCGTTACTTCATCCTTCAGCTGTTCCTGTTCGATTTTGTCGAGAATGTTCATCTTGGTCTCCTTCTGGTAATAATAAATGTTTCAGGAGCCTTTCGGCTCTGGCGGTTGCGGGAGTATACACTATTTTTATGTGCTTGGCAACCCAAATTTGTGCAGATGGCGCATTTTTTTTATTTTTTTATTGTTTGCGCCTCCAAAAGCAGGGGCGATAATCGTTCTCTCTCCTCATCAGAGTAAGGTGCCGGGCTGAAATCTTCTTTACGCCGGGATACAACAGTTTTTACCACAGCACACAGCCCGCGGGGACCGTAAATGGAAAATTGCCAGTGCAGGGAGGTGCTGCCCATGCTCAGCAAGGCGGCTTCCGTGCGTATTTCATCCCTGAAATACAGCGGGGCTACAAAGTCTGCCTCTGCATGTACGCGGGGGTAGCGCATATCCATGCGGCTGAATCCATGGGCGGCCAAGGCTTCAACCTCTGCATCCTGCGCATACCGAAAAAAGTTGGCAAAGTAGACAATGCCCGAGGCGTCGGTATCTGCAAAGGCTACGCGTGCTGTGTGGGTAAAGGACATATTGCGGTTAATCTGCGGGTTACATCCAGATGGCGTTTTTGAATTGAAGCCCCTCATACAGGTAGGGGAAACTGCGGCGTTTGTCCTGCGCATGATCCCAGCCGAACTCAAAGTATTGCGGGAAATTAATCATGGTGTTCGGTTGAATAAGGGGGGCATCCGTGGCGGGGTCTGTCTCGTTAGTGCGCAGGTTGAGCATCATGACGGCATGGTGGTGACCATCCGTTATGGTGAGGAAACGGGCATACGGCACGCCGGTACGCAGGCGGTCCGGGCGGAACTCGAGCTCTTGGAGGTCTTCATTGCGTATCATCTTGCGGTAGTTTGGTGAGGCTTGATGAAGCCCCAGCCATTTTTCAGCCTCAGCCACGGTGATATTGTCCAGACTGCGGTTTTCAACCACATAGTTCATGACACGCAGGGCGGCGTACACGGCTCGGGTGGTGCCAATCTCGTTTCCCTCTGCATCTGTGGTTGTTTCATACATGGCCTTTAAATCCCGCTGCAAGGCTTGCTGCTCATTGGGCATGGGGTAGAGTATAAACCAAAGCACCAAGGCAAGTGCTGCGCTCAGCCAACAAATGCCCTTAACGGTGCGCAGGTATTGCAGGCGTTGCAGCATGGCGCGAATTTTGGCTACAAGCCCTTGATCTGCCTCACCGAACTTGAACTCGGCTTTGACTTTTTGCGGGGCTGCGGCAATTTCTTTGACCGTTCGCGCATTTTCGGCATCCGGGGAGATGTCGGCAACGTCTACGCTGTTGAATTCATTTTCGTCCCGCACCTCTTGCAACCGCACAAGCTGTTTCAGCAGCACCAGGCGTACAAAGACGCTTAACCCCAACAGTACCCAGAGGATGGGGAACCCGAAGGCCAGACACTTATCCCTATATGGAGAGTTGATGGCGATGATGAGCTCCTCTATGCCATCCAGCTCTTCTTTGAGGGAGGTGGCGTGCACCCAATCATAAAAGTGCGGGTGTATCAGCTCCGGCCTGGTGGCTTGTATGATGGGGTAGGCCACCATGGTGAGTGCTATAACACCTATCAACCCGCTGAACCACACCAAGTTACGCCGTGGCCCGGCTATGGCTGCAATCTCCATGAGCAACCAGGGGGCTACCCACAGCCAGTTGCGCCACTCAAACAAAAACTCTTGGCTTATGTTCGGCAGGGTTATCAAAGGCTCCTGCGCCGTGAGTACGGACGGATAAGAAACCAGCAGCATTAACACCACTGCCCCCAAGCCCGTTATCAGTATGCGTATGCCGATGCTTATTGCCCGTGCTATGTTGCTTATGGAAAAGGTTGCACCCATGCTCTTTATACTATAGAGCTTTCCCTGCCTTGTCAAGACTACGCCTCGTCAAACATTGTTACAGTTGTGTTACAATAAGACTCGTCTCTTGGTCATTTGGAGGGATGCTTGCCTCTCTCCATTCATAGATGAGAAGAACTGAGCGGCGCAAGCCGCTCAATATCACTGCTCCGCAAGGAGCAATCTCACTCATCCGTCAGGATGAATCTCACTTTCTCCGTAAGGAGAAAATCTCACCCTATGGCTCGCTTTCTACGCCCTCACAGGGTGAGATTTGCCCTGCGGGCAAGCGAGATTCGCACATCTGTGCGAGTGATATTACCCCTGCGGGGTAGTGATATTGAAGGGCTGTCGCCCTTCAGTACTGGGCCCCGCAATCCTCCCATTTACAGGGAGGGGGCGTTATCTGCCGAGGAAGAGGTGCAGGTGTTGCATCTCTCGGCACCCCTGCGTGGTAGCAATGTGCAGTAGCCTCTCCTCCACATCTGCCGGGGGAACCATGCAACGGCGGGGCAGGTCTGCAGTGAGCAGTTCCAACGCGCAGGCGTTGTGCAGGGCCATGGTGGTTTCAATAAAGCACATGCGGGTGGGCTCTTCTAATATGAAGTTGAGCGGTTTCTTGTTGTTGAGCACGCGGTTACGCGGTATCTTGGTGCCGTACTCATCATCCACACCCATGTTGGCCAGCAGGGTGGGGGTGTTGAGCACGGTGTTGGGGTCAAGCCTGTTGTGCAGGGCGTTGTATTTACCCGTGGCTGTAACCAAACACCAGGCATGGGCGGCGCACTGATTGAGGGCGGCGGTGTCTTGCACATGCACGTATTCTACGCCCTCCGGCAGGGTGTCGCTCACATCCGTGGCTTCTATCACGGTAATCTTCATGTTGTGGCGGCGGGCGTAGTGTACAATGCCTCTGCCCACTTTGCCGTAGCCCACCACAGCCAAGTGGCGCCCCTCTAGTTCCTTGTACCCCAGTTGCGTCAAGGCCCGGAAAAAGCTTTCTCCCGTGCCTAATCCGGTTTCTATGCGCTTGATAATGCCGGAGTCTGCCACAATAACCGGTCTCTTGGTGCGCTCGTATGCCGCTACGCCGGACTTTGTGAGCTCTGCGTAGCCCAATGTGGGCATGCGGTGTGCGCAGCTGCCGGCACAGTCCAATATAATGTCAAAGGTGTCCTCCTTGCTTGCCGTTTTGATGCCGAACTGCGGTAGCAGGGCTGCCGTCTCTGCATGGCGCGGCATGAGGGTTTTGCCCGGCACATACAGCTCTGCTCCGGCTGCCTGCAAGGCCATGAACTTGGCCAGGGTGTTGCGGTATATGGGCGTGGCATCCAGCAGTTTCAACCCCTCCAGCGGGCGGGTCTTTGCCCAATCCTCTGCTTGTTGGCGCAGGGTCGGCCATTCATCTGCGGTGTAATAATTGTCCAGATATTCCCGTATCTTGCCCACATTTTCGTTCATACCCCCAAGTCTACTCCTATCTTTTGCCCTTGGCAAGCGTAAATCTTGTGCCAAATCATGAAAAAAATGCATAAAAGTTAGCGCAGGCTAATAATTTTTCTTGCATTTTGGAAAAATAAGAGTAAAATGCGCGCAGAGAAAAGTTAGTAAAGACTAATTCAAATAGAAAGGAACAAAGAAGCGATGAAAACAAACATCAGCAAGATAGTAGCAAGAGAGGTATTGGACTCCCGCGGCAACCCCACCGTAGAGGCAGAGGTATGGTTGGAGGGCGGGGCAAGCGGACTTGCCAGCGTGCCCAGTGGAGCCTCCACCGGTGAGCACGAGGCCTGCGAGCTGCGCGATGGTGACAAAGCCCGCTACCGTGGCAAGGGTGTGCAAAAAGCCGTACACTTTGCCAATACAGAGCTGGCGGCTGCGTTGACCGGCATGGATGCCACGGAGCAAATTGCGGTGGATGCCCGCATGCGGGAGGTAGACGGCACACCCAACAAATCCCGCGTGGGCGCAAACGCTGTGCTGGCTATCTCTTTGGCCACGGCCAGAGCCGCCGCCGCTGCTGTGGGGCAGCCTTTGTACCGCTATTTGGGTGGACCCAATGCGCACATTTTACCCGTGCCGATGATGAACGTGCTCAACGCCGGCGCGCACTCCGATGCCCCCATCGATTTTCAGGAGTTCATGATTATACCTAAGGGCTTGCCCACCTATAGAGAAGCCCTGCGCTGCGGGGCAGAGGTGTTCCATGCGCTGGCTGCCGTGCTGAGAAAATCCGGCCTGAGCACCGCCGTGGGAGATGAAGGTGGCTATGCCCCCAACCTCAAGAGCGCAGATGCCGCGCTGGAGGCCATTGTAAACGCCATTACGGATGCCGGTTATGAACCCGGCAAGGATGTTTACCTGGCGTTGGATGTCGCGTCATCCGAGTTCTATGATGCTGAGAGCGGCTTGTACGTGTTCAAAAAGAGCACGGGCGATAAGCTCACGGCAGCGCAACTGACCGCCTATTACGAGGAGCTCATTCAGCGCTACCCCATTATCTCCATTGAAGACGGCTGCGCAGAAAATGATTGGGACGGCTGGAAACAGCTTACCGACCGCATCGGCAACCGCTGCCAATTGGTGGGGGATGACCTCTTTGTGACCAACACGGATTTCCTGCGCCAAGGCATTGCCAAGGGGGTAGCTAACTCCATCTTGGTGAAACTCAACCAAATCGGCTCCCTCAGTGAAACCTTCGAGGCCGTTCGCCTGGCTACTACCAATGCCTACACGGCCGTTATCTCTCACCGCAGTGGTGAAACGGAGGACTCCTTCATTGCAGACCTTGCCGTGGCTACCAATGCCGGGCAAATCAAAACCGGCTCGCTTTCCCGCGCAGACCGCTTGGCCAAATACAACCGCCTGTTGCGCATAGAAGAGCAGCTCGGCTCCGCCGCCGTTTACGGCTGCTGATATCCTACCGATTCGCTCACTCTGTACTTCACTGGTCGGGAGCCCCTCTCTGCGGGTTCCCGGCCTTTTTTTACCTTATGTGCCGAAAATGTGGGAAAATGTGCTGAAGTTCGTGCCGAAAATGTGGGAAAATGTGTCAAAGTTCGTGCCGAAAATGTGGAAATGTCTTGATTTGTATTTGAAAATGAGTAATATATGGGTCAGGAGGTATTATAATGAAAAGGAGTTTAGAAAAAGAGCTACAGAAGTGGAAGAAAAATCCTCGTAGAAAGCCATTATTATTGCTTGGGGCTCGCCAGGTTGGTAAAACTTGGTTAATGAAGGATTTTGGTGCACGTTATTACGAGAATGTGGCCTACATACGTTTTGACCGTAATGAGCGTATACGCGCGTTATTCGAAAGTAGTAATTATGATATGCAAGAATTACTGCTGTTGTTGCAAGCTGAGCTTAAATTTAAAATTACACCGGGAAACACCTTGCTTATACTGGATGAAATACAGGAATGTCCGGCTGCCTTGACCTCGTTAAAATATTTCTGCGAGGAGATTCCGGAGTATCATGTTATGGCAGCCGGGTCTTTGTTGGGGGGTCAACAGCATCACGGTACAGGATTTCCGGTAGGTAAGGTTAATACGATGCATTTGTATCCCTTGAGTTTTTATGAATTCTTGGAGGCTCAGGGATACAATATGGATGTTGAAATGTTGCAAAATGAAGATTGGGCTCGCGTAAAACTTTTTGCAAATCGTTACATACACCAACTGAAATTGTATTATTTTATTGGGGGTATGCCTGAGGCCGTGGTGACTTTTTTGGAAACTCAGGATTTTAATGCTGTGAGGGCGGTGCAAAATGAAATCCTCTCCGATTACGCTAATGATTTCAGTAAACATGTGCCTAAATCCTTATCTGCAAAATTGTCGATGCTTTGGAACTCTGTGCCGGATCAATTAGCAAAAGAGAATAAACGATTTTTATACAAAGAGGTACAAAAGACCATGCGGGCGAGGGATTTGGAAGATGCTATGGATTGGCTTACCCGTGCCGGTCTTATTTACCGAGTTAACCGTGTTAACAATGCCGCGCTGCCTATTAGTGCTTATAGAGATGGTGCTTTTAAATTGTATTTTTCAGACGTTGGTTTGTTGGGGGCTAAATCGGACTTGGAAGTCGGTACAATTCTCGAAAAATCAGCTATTTTTTCTGAATTTAAGGGTGCCCTTACTGAGCAGTTTGTTCAGCAGCAGCTCAGAACCGTTATGGTCGGGAATGCGGAGCCTCATTATTGGCAGTCCGACACAGCGCGCGCGGAGGTAGATTTTGTAATACAACAGTCTATGAATGTTGTGCCCATAGAGGTTAAAGCAGAAACTAATACACGTGCTAAAAGTTTAATGAGTTATTGTCGCAAATATAAAACATGCGTTGCGGTACGATGCTCGATGAATGATTATCTGCGCCAAAATATTCAAATTGATGAAAATAAGGAGCTTACTTTAATTGACCTCCCTCTGTATGCAGTAGCGCAACTTCCTTCTGTTTGTCAGGCTGCAATGACGTCTTGAGAAAACTGAAGCAATAATTACTTTAGCCTCGTGTATGAAATATCGAATGATGACTTTACTGCGTTTTTTCGGGATGCTTGTTGCGGCCTTATGGTTTATTGCGTGCATGGTCGATTGGTGGTTTTGCGGTTCCTACGCTGTGTGTGGAGTAGGGGCTCGGGTAGTGGGCTTTTTTGCATGGGGCATTTTGTTTACAATGGGGCTTGTGGCCTTGGCGGCACCGCCTGCGGTGGTGAAAAGTGAGCACTTGCGTTGGGCTGCGCCCATGAGAATGCGACGCCTCTTGCCGTTGTTCGGTTGGGTAATCGGGCTTTTTGTGCCGGCAGGGGATATCCCGTTGTCTACCCCTCATGGGGACATGTTGGCTTGGCTCGGCTTTTTCTGGTTCGGCGCTTTTTGTTTGGGTGTATTAGTGTTGGCGTTGCTGGGGCGCGTGCCGGAGAAATTGGTGGCACAATGCCTATAAAAAGAACACCGTGCGCTGATAAATCCGCGCACGGTGTTTGTATCAAGAGGTGAGCTGAGTCAGCCTTGCTTCTTTACGGGTTGGCTCCGTAGTTTTTGAGCAGTGCCTGAATCTCTTTTACTTTCTTGCCTCCTGCGCATTTGTAGGGGCTCATGCCTTTATCGGTCAGTTTATTGGGGTCGGCGCCGTTTTCTAACAGCCAAGTTACCAACTCTACATCCCCCAGCCCACAGGCGTAGTGCAGGGCTGTGTTGCCCTTGGTTTCCGTTAAGGTCAGGTTAACATCTGCACCATCAAGAATCAGCGGCAGTAGCATTAACAATCGAGTGCGGTACAATTTGTTGGAGGAGGTAACTTTCATAGCGTCTATGCGCTCTATGATGCCTGCGAGTTCCTCTAATGCAAGGGCGTCAGATCCCTCCTGTTCTGCCTCAATGCTCATAATGACGGCACGAATGCTGCCATCGGGGTCATTGCCGATGCAATTTGCCACAGAGGCTCCACCCTCTGTTTTAATGCTTGTATCTGCTCCATTCTGTACCAACCAGATAACGATATCGAGTTCTCCCAGCCCGCAAGCATTGTGAAGTGCCGTGGTGCCGTTGGCGTTTTCTATAATCGTATTCACGCTTTCTCCGGCTGCAATGCGTGGCAGAATCTCCAGCAGACGTCTTTGATAGAGTTTTTCAACATCTGAGGGGTATTCTTTTCCTTGAAGATTCTGTATCAGGTTGTTGAGTGTATTATCATTCGGCTTGTTCTCATCTGCGGGGGGCGCATTATCGGCTATTGTCGTCTCCTGCGGTGTTGCGGTGCTTGGCTCTTCGGCGCTTTTTTTGCTTAATTCTTGTTTGAGTTCGGCAATTTCAGCTTTATATTGTTCTATTTCTTTTTTGGCAGATTCCAGCTCAGCCCTCGCTGTTTCAGCTTCTTTTTTTGCCTCGGCCTCCGCTTGAGTTGCCGCGTCTAACGCTGTGCGAGCATCTGCCTCTGCTTTGCGGGCTACCGTCAGTTCTTCATCGGCTCGTTGAGCCTGTTCTTTTGCCTGTTGTAAATCGTTAGCTTTATTTTGCTCTTCGATTTCTGCGGTAGCAACGTTGTCCTGATATTGTTCATATAAATAATATCCACCATATCCTGCTGCGCCCAGTAGTAAGAGTACGGGAAAGCAGCCACATCCTTTTGATTTAGCCATAAGTTGTTTGTTTTGAAGTTTAAGAATTAGATAATGTTTTTTGAGGAGGCAGGAATTACTGCCTGAGTGCTTCTGCCGCAGCCTTGTCTCCTTGGCTTGCCGCAGCTGAGAAATAGGCACGTGCCCATTGTTCGTCCTTGGGAACGCCTCTACCTTGACGGTAGCGCCGGCCCATCCACCGTTGGGCTTTTATATCACCCATTTCAGCGGCTTTGATGTAAAGCTGTATGGCTCGCTGCTCATCTAGCGGCTTGCCATTGCGGGCTTCTGCATAATCTACACCTAATTCCCGGATTTGGGCAGCCGATAATCCATGTTCCTCCGGCAGCTGTTGCTCTTGGCCAGGCTCATTTTCCGGTGACTCCGTGACATTGCTCGTACAAGTAATATTCGCCATATCCTGCGCCACTCAACAAAATCGAAAGGGGTAAGCATCCGCAACCTGAAGATTTAGCCATGGTATCATCGAGTTTGTGATCCCGGTGCTCGTTTTGCTTTGCTTGAGAGCACCGGGATTTATTTGTTTATAGTTCTTTAGAGACAATGACTAAGCCGTTTTTGAGACCTTTTACAAAAACGATGTCGCCTTCTTTATATTGGTCTCTGCATTCTTCTGCCACAGGGTATAAAACCCCGTCAACTCGAGCACAGCAGTTTTCGCCTTCGCCGAGGATATCTGCTTTCTTGCCTGCCAAGGTTTCGTCAAACTCTTTGGGTGCATTTTTATTGAGTAACGGCAACAAATATTTGTGCATGTAATTGCGCACGACAATATGCAGTGCGGTAAATGCAGCCAAGTAGAGCAAGAAAATCAAGATTCCCCACTCCCAAGAGGGGCTGCTTTGAATGGTAGCCCAAACGGTGAGTAGTAGCAGAATAATCCAATTGATGTAATCGGTGTTATAGAAAACATCTATTATGGATAATGTGAACCAAAGAATGAGCGCGTAATACAGAAACGTTGTATCGCTCATCCATAAGAAATCTGCAAGAACTGTAATCATATATTATAGGATGAGGTTTACTCACGGATTGTCACAGAGGCCGGCAGATTAGTCGGCAGGAACACCTTGGCATTTTCAGCCTTGCAGATGGTGTTGTAAGCATTCAAGGTTTGCATGTTAAGTAATATCTTGGCGGCATTATCTGAGCCTACTACCTCTGCTAATGTCTGCAAATATTCCTTTTGGCTGGCTGCATTAATGGCCATGGCTTTCTGCTCACCCTCTGCTTTGAGTACCATGGCGCGGGCAAAGCGCTCTGCTGCCATTTGCTGCAGCATGGCCTCTTTTACTTTTTCATCCAAGCCGATTTTTTGGATGTCGACATTGAGTACGGTTACACCCCACTTGGCCAATTGACCGGCTATGTTTTTGACAACGTTTTGAGAGAGCTGTGCACGTGTGGCGAATACATCATCAAGCTGCATTTGCCCGATTTGGGTGCGTACCTCTGCCAATACACATTGCTCCAGGGATTGCGGCAGGTGGTCTACATCGTACACGGCTTTGATGGGATCCATAATGCGCCAGCTTATTACCGTGTCCACCTTCAACTCTACGTTGTCCTTTGTAACACAGGGGCGCTCCAGATAATCATCTGTCTGTTCGGTCAATTCTATCAGAATAGCAGGCCCGTTGTCGTCTGTGTCGTAATTGGAACGTTTGCAGGCCAACAAATCTGTTGTTTCTCTGCCTCTTTCGTCTTTTTCATGCCCGAAGTAAAGTTCTACATCTTTGGGCTTTTGCCAAAACCAGATAAAGTGAATGCCGCTCTTCAGGTAATTCTTGTTGGGTTTGCCTGTGAACTTGTTTTCCAGTATGACAGCGTGTCCTTGCGGTACTTTTACCAAGAGATTATCAATCCAGCTCATTGTTGTATAGTGTTAATTTGTTTAATTTTAGTGGTTAAACAGCTCTTTTTTTGCTGTTCATTGCAGTATATCTCATTTTAAATGACCTCAACTCTTATTTATTAAAAATTAAACAAATAACTATTCTGCGCACATTAACGTCAGCTTAAATCATACAACAACAATGTGATATAAACATTTCATTTTGAGCATTTTTTTGTTTTTTTGCTGTACATCTCATTTAAAATGAGATGAGCATATTATAAAGAGTCGGATGTAAAATCGATAAAAAAAATGGGGGCATCGTGCAAGAATTATGTTGCATAGCGGGCGTGGCTGTGTTAAATTCGGTGCTGCAATGGAGAAAACACTTTTCCAGAAAATAGCTGATAAAGAGATACCTGCCGCCATGGTGTACGAGGATTCCCTTTGCGTGGCGTTCCGGGATATTACCCCGGTGGCACCTGTGCATGTGCTGTTGGTACCGCGTAAACCCATACCGAGCATAGAGGCTGCGGCAGCGGAAGATGCCGAGCTTTTGGCGCACCTGATGCTTAAGGTGGGCGAGATAGCCCGTGCAGAGGGGCTTGCGGAGGGCGGTTTCCGCACGGTGATGAATACCGGGGCAGATGCCGGGCAAACCGTGCCTCACCTGCATATTCATATCATCGGCGGGCGGTCCATGCAGTGGCCTCCGGGTTAGTTCCCGCAGAATCCGCATGCTGCCATGGCAGAGCTCCCCTTTATCAGATACTGTGAATGGGTGGACCCCGGCACGTTGGAGCTGGAGTTCCCCACGAACCGCCTGCGTTTATATTTTACGGAGGCGGGCGTGGTGCGGTGTCGGTATGTCTCTCATGCCGTTTTTGAGAACATACCCAGCTATGGCATGGCCCCCGAGTACAAGTACCAAGAGGTAGAGTTGGAGGAGACAGAGGCGGAGGCGTATATAGAGGTGCGTACCCCGCGGTTGGTGCTGCGCATACGCCGCGAGGACGGCGGGTTGGAGTTTTACGAGCGCGCAAGTGGCCGATTATTGAGTGCCGATGCCGAGGGCATGGGTCACCGCTTGCAAGAGCGCACGGGCGATGAATTGGTGTGGGTGCTGAAACACCTGCCGGAGGAAGCTCACTTTTTTGCCTTGGGGGATAAACCCTGTGCGCTTAATTTACGCGGGCGCCGCTTTGAAATGTGGGGAGCGGACCACTATAAGTTCCACCCCGACAGCGACCCGCTGTACAAAAGTATCCCCTTCTTCCTTTGCTTGAACCAAGGCACGCAATACGGCATCTTTTTTGATAACACCATGCGCTCGTACTTTGATTTTGGTAAGGAGCGCGAGGACCGCTTGTTGTTTGGTGCAGACGGCGGGGTGATGGATTACTATTTTATTTGCGGGCAAGACGCGCTGGATACCGTGCAAACCTACACCCGTATGACGGGTTTGCCCCCCTTGCCCCCGCTGTGGGCACTGGGCTATCACCAAAGCAAGTGGAGCTATTACCCTGAAAAGGAGGTAACAGATTTGGCGGATGAGTTCCGCAAACGTCAAATCCCTTGCGATGCGATTCATTTGGACATTCACCACATGAAGCAGTACCAGGCCCTTACGTGGGATCGCTCTCGGTTCCCCGACCCGCCGGGTATGATTCAACGCTTGGGTGAGCAGGGCTTTAAGGTGGTGACCATTATAGACCCCGGTATCAAGATTAACCCGGATAACTACGTGTGGCGCAGCGGGTTGGAGCGCAATGTGTTCTGCCGCCGCCACGATGGTGCCTTGCTGGAGGGCGAGGTGTGGCCGGGCTCCTGCACCTTCCCGGATTTCACGAACCCGGTTACCCGCACTTGGTGGGCAAACTTGTTTACACGCCAAGTGGGGGAGTACGGTGTGCGCGGTATTTGGACGGATATGAACGAGCCCGCCATTTTCCCGGACCGCACGTTCCCCGATGATACTCGGCACAACTACGATGGCTTTTACTGCTCTCACCTCAAAGCGCACAATATCTACGGGCAATGCATGGCAAAAGCCACGCGCCTGGGTATGGAGATAGCCGCCCCGCAGCGGCGCCCCTTTGTGTTGTCTCGCGCGGGGTTTGCCGGCTTGCAACGCTGGGCTGCCACTTGGACAGGTGATAATTACTCCGACTGGGAGAACCTCAAAATGGCCAACCTGATGGTGCAGCGTTTATCTGCCAGCGGTGTATCGTTCTGCGGGGCAGATACGGGTGGCTTTTTGGGGCGCCCCACCCCCGAGCTCTTCTGCCGTTGGATGCAAATGGCCGCCTTTCACGTCTTTTTTCGCAATCATAACAATGGTGAATACGGTGGGCAAGAGCCCTGGTGTTTCGGGCCCATGGTGGAGTCCTTGGTGCGCCAAGCCATAGGCGAGCGCTACCGCCTGCTGCCCTACCTGTACACGCAATTTTACCGTTACTCCGTACAAGGTACACCCATTATCCGCTCTTTGGCGTTGATGTACCCGCAGAACACGGATACCTATTGGCGCAGCAGCGAGTTCTTTTTGGGGGATGCCCTTTATGTGGTGCCCGTGCATCACCCCGGGGAGGGCGGGCGTTTCCTCTATGTGCCGCCGGGGCATTGGTATTCATTGTGGAACGATGCCCCCGCGCCTGTGGCCAATGCAGAGGCTTGGGTGTCTACCACCATGTCGGCCATTCCCGTGTTCGTGCGTGGCGGCAGCGTAGTGCCCCGCTGGCCCGTGCAGCAATATGTGGGGGAATTACAGAATCCCCCTGTAACGCTGGATGTATGGTGGGCACCGGAGACCGAGGTGCACAGTGAATTGTATGAGGACGACGGGGATGGTTTGGCTCACCGCCTGGGCGATTACCTGCTGCACTGCTTCACCTATAGCTCTGCCGTGAAAGAGCTGAGCATCTGCCACCGAACCGAAGGAGACCTCACCCGCCGCAAAGATGCCTTTGAGCTGGCTTTGCATGCGTTGCCCCATACAGCTGCACCCGTTGCCTCGGCAGATGGAGTGGTGTTGGACGGTGCTTTTGATAATAAACATGTATACCGTGTGCAGCTGCCCTCGGCTTTCCGTAACCTGTGTGTCAAATTTTAATGGTGCATTATGAAACGAGATACGCTTGATAAAATAGTGAACCGCCTGGAGCATCTGGAAACGGATGAACTGCGGCATCTCTTCATGCGTTTGGCCTCGAAGAAAGGCTTGCTCCAGGACGTGTTTGATGCTCTGCGGGATGGTTTGGTGCTGTTTGATGCAGAGGGTAATGCGCGTTTTGCCAATAAATCTGCATGCGCTATGTTCAACCGCCCCTTGCATGAGCTTTTGCGCATGCCTTTTGACCGCTTGGTAGGCGGCACTTGCAGCTGGGTAGAGCTGTGCAGCAGCGGCGTGTCCATTACCAGAGATTTGCATGTCAATTACCCGGAGTCCCGCCATTATAACTTCCTGATGAGTCCTGTGGCAGAGGGGGCGGAGTACCTGTTGCTTATTCGCGATGATACGGAGAGTATTGCCCGCAATGAGGAGGACGCCGAGGCAGAGCAATTCAACCTGGTTACCTACATGGCCGGAGCCGTGGCGCATGAAATAGGTAACCCGCTCAACTCTTTGGGGCTTAACTTGCAGCTCATGCAGCGTAAGTTAATGAAGGCAGATGCCGACACCCGCAAAAAGTTATCCCCTTTGTTGGAATCTGCCTTGGCAGAGACCCGCCGTTTGGATACCCTGTTGCGCCAGTTCCTGCAATCCATGCGCCCCGGTAACAAGCACCGCGAGCCCGTACAGCTTAATGAGATATTGGCTCATGTGTTGCAGGTGTTGGAGCCCGAGATGGCACCACGCGGTATTGCCGTGCAGCAATCCCTTTCTGAGGATTTGCCGGAGCTCAATGCCGATGGCGGGCAGCTCTTTCAAGCCTTTTATAATCTCATTCGCAATGCCTTCCAATCCATACCCGGTGAGGGAGAAGGGGGTATCTATATTCAGACGGATTACAATGACAGCGATGTACGCGTGCTTATCGGTGATAACGGTACCGGTATTTCTCATGAGGTGATGGGTAATATGTACGAGCCGTTCCGCACCACTAAGCGCAAGGGTAACGGGCTGGGCTTGCTTATTGTGCGCCACATCATTAAAGAGCATGGCGGAACCCTCTCCCTGGCCTCTAAAGAGGGCACGGGTACCACCGTTTCCATTACCATTCCGCGTGCAGACCGCGTGGTGCGTCTTTTGCCATCTTAAATTTAATTATGATTATTGTATTAACATATCTGTTCGTTGCTATAGGCTTATCCTTTCTCTGCTCCGTGTTGGAGGCCGTTCTACTGTCTACGCCGCTTTCCTTCATCAAGATGAAGGAGAAGGAAGGGAATAAATCCGCCCCGCTTTTTCTGAAACTCAAGAGCAATATAGACCGCCCCGTTGCGGCTATTCTTTCTCTTAACACTATTGCTCATACCGTGGGTGCAGCCGGTGTGGGTGCAGAGGCTGTCAAAATTTTCGGGGAGGCCTATTTCGGTATCATATCCGCTGTTCTGACATTATTGATATTGGTGTTTTCTGAGATTATCCCCAAGACCATAGGGGCATGTTATTGGCGGGCTTTGGCCATGGTTTCTGCTCGTATTATGCAGTGGCTTATCATTATTACTTATCCGCTGGTGTGGCTCTCCGAGTTCATTACGCGTGTGGTGACACCTAAAGATAAAACGGCCTCTGTTAGTCGGGAGGAGGTTTCGGCCATGGTCAGCATGGGGGCGGCAGAAGGGGTGTTCCATGACCAGGAAAACCGCATCATCCAAAGTTGTATTCGGCTCTCTCAGGTGCGTGCTAAGGAGATTATGACCCCTGCCGTGATTGTGCAGGCTGTGTCAGAGAAATTGACGCTCAAAGATTTTTACGACAAGGAGGAGCTTTTGTTCTCTCGCGTGCCGGTTTATGCCGATAAGCGGGACTATATTACCGGTTACATTTTGCGTACCGATGTGTTGGAGAAGTTGGCAGATGATGAGTTTGATTGCAAGGTGAGCGATATTGCGCGCCCGGTTCTTTCGGTGAATGACAAAACATCCGTACTGGATATTTGGCAAAAATTGCTGGAGCGCAAAGAACTTATCACCATAGTGGTGGATGATTACGGCGGTATGCGTGGGGTTATTACCATGGAAGATGTGGTGGAAACCATGCTGGGTGCAGAAATCATTGACGAGGATGACCTTGCCCCCGATCTGCAATCCTACGCCCGTGAAAAATGGGAGCGTATCCGTAAAAAGCAACAGCGTGTGTTGGAGTCATGAGTCAGGGGGACTCCATGCCCCCGTTGACCTGTGTTTTTGTTTTGCGTGAGATAAACCACACGCCCGCAGCAATGCAGAGCACCGCTGCCACTTTTTGCCACGTAAGCACATCTATGCCCAGGGCAATACCCACAGTGGCGGCAATGACGGGTTGTATGTAGTTGTAGGCTGCCACGGTGGCGGGCTCCAAATGGCGCTGCCCCACAATCATGAGCAAGTAGCTGATGAAGGAGCCGAAGAGCACCGTGTAGAGCGTGCCTCCTATTTCCGGTATGCCCAAGGTTGCCCACGGTAAGCTGCAAACGGAGTGAATCCAAAGGGGCAACGTCAACACCGCCGAGATGAGAAACAGCCACCGCATCAGGATGACAGGATGATACTTTTTGATAATGCCGCTGAAAAATACGAAATAGCAGGTGGCAGACAGTTGGGAGAACAGGCAGATGGCATCCCCCGCCACATTGCCGCTTTTGCCCCCTTGCAGTTGCGAGCCCAGTATCAGAATCAGCGCCCCCGTGGCCGCCAATAACAAGCCACCTACCTTGCGCAGGGTTACGGCGGCATGCAAAAATAAGGCAGACAGCACAAAGGTGAATACCGGGGTGCTTGTTGTAATTACACATGCATTGGTGGGGGAGGTATGCTGCACGCCTATCACATAGCAAAACTGGTTGATACCCATGCCGCAGAGCGACATGATGATGAGGGACCACCAATCCCTTTTTTCGATGCGCTGCCCGGGTACCAAGGGGGATATGAGCCAAAATAATGCCGCCGCCCCGCATAATCGAAAAGCCGCCATGCTCACACCCGTTATCATGCCTCCCTCCATTGCCCACTTGCACATGGGGCTCATCAGCCCGAAACACAGAAACGCTGCCAGCGTAATCAGATGCGCCCGTGTTGGTGTTTGTTCACTCATGTCATCCGCACACTAGCACACATGCCCCCTTTTAGCAAGGATTTTATCGTATTTTCATAAGGAGTAGCTTTGAATCGGCTTGATTCTCGTGCGCGGGCGCGCTATAATGCGCGCAGGCGTATGGAAACGAACCGAGAGCAATGCAGGGTAGTGGGCAGTGTGTCGAATTGGCAGACTTGGTGCCGCGAGATGGAGAAAGAGGACTTGCCGTGTAATTGGGTAGAGTTGCGTGTGGATGCTATGCCGCCGGAACTGACGGCGGAGGAGATTATGGATGTAATGCCGCGCGTAGGGGTGTTGCTGACGCCGCGGCATCAAAGTGAGGGCGGGCTGCGTGAGTGGAAAGACGAGGAACGCCTGCGCCTGACGATGGAATTGCTGCCCATGGCTATTGCCGTGGATTGGGAGGCGGCCTTGTTACCACAGGCTCAGGAGCTTGTGCAGGCAGCCAAGACTCAGGGGGTAACGGTTATTGCATCTCACCACGATTTTGAGAAAACACCGACTGTGGAAGCCATGCTGGAGATTGAGGCGGCTGCACGTGCTGCCGGGGCAGATATTGTTAAGTTTGCTTTCCGCGTAACATCTATGGATGAGGTGATGGTGGGCGTGGAGCTGTTGCAACGCGCCACCGGCCCCATGGCGGTGATGGGTATGGATGCTATGTTTGGCCCGTTTAGCCGTATTTTGTATGCCGAGCACGGCTCATGCCTGATTTACGGCTATTTGGGGGATACCCCCACCGCGCCCGGGCAGTGGAGTGCCGCGCGTTTTTATAGAGCCATACACCGTTAATTGTGCGTATGTTAGATATTGTTTTCAATTCCTTTTTGGCAACGATACCTGTTTTCGTGTTCTTTGCCATAGGCTTTTGGCTGCGTCACAAAAAGGCCTTGGAGCCTCAGCACGATGGGGTTATCATGCAGCTGGCGATGGATATTGGCTACCCTTGCCTTATTTTTTACAACATCATGAAATACATGGTGGTGGAGGCCGTGCCGGGTATAACCTCCTTTGCGTTTTCTGCACAAGCCATTGCATGCGGCTTTGCAGAGCTTTTGTTGGGGGTGGGGGCTGCCTGGTTGGTGGCTAAAGCTTTACATCTTAAAATCGGCACGGGGTTGCGCACGTTTACCCTGACTGCCGGTGTGCAGAACTATGCGTTTTTTGTCATCCCCATTATTCAAATGCTTTTCAGTGCGCCGGGGGACCCCACCATGGGCGTGCTGTTTATTCACAACATGGGGTGTGAGCTCTTTGTGTGGAGCTTAGGCGTGGTGCTTATGTGCGGTGGTGGCTGCAACTTGCGCTTGGGGCTTTTCCTGCGTGGGCCGTTGTTGGCGGTGTGTGTGTCTTTACTGCTGGCCTGGAGCGGGGTGGGGCAATACGTGGCCCAGCCGCCCGTGATGAAGGCTGCGGAGATGATTGGTGCGGTGGCAACGCCTATTTGCCTCATCCTCTTCGGGTGCTCCATGTATGATTTGACGCGCAATTTCCGGTGGCAACCGCGCATGCTGATTGCCGGTATTGTGGCAAGATTGCTCTTGGCACCGGCCTTGATACTGCTGTTGGCATGGGCTTTGCCCGTAGACCCCGTCATCAAAAAAATTATGGTGATTCAAAGTGCCATACCCAGTGCGGTGATTCCCGTTATATTGGCGAAGCGATTCGGTGGTATTCCTGAGGTTGGCACGCAGATTTTGCTCTCAACCACAATATGCTCTTTCCTCACGTTGCCGATTTGGTTGGCTCTCGGTAGTCAATTTGTTATACCTTTGATGTGATATGGCCATGCTTAAACCTGAGATTTTAGCCCCTGCGGGCAACTGGGATTGCGTGCGTGCCGCCGTGGCAAACGGGGCAGATGCCGTCTACTTCGGGCTTGATCAATTCAATGCCCGTATGCGTGCCGATAACTTTACCCGCGAAGATTTGGGTACCTTGGTGCCGTTTTTGCATGAGTGCGGGGTGCGTGCCTATGTTACCATGAATGTACTCATCTTCCCCGCAGAGATGGCGCAGGCTATGGAGTATGTGGATGCTTTGGATGCCGCAGGTGTGGATGGGGTGATTGTGCAGGACTTGGGCTTGGCAGACCTCATAGCCCGCCACCGCCGTGAGGGGCGGTTGCGGATAGAGTTGCATATATCCACCCAAATGACGGTGAGCAGCCCCGAGGCTGTTCGCATGGTGGATGCTTTGTTTGACCCGCAGCAAATTGTGCTTGCCCGTGAGCTTTCACTCAAAGAGATTGAGGCCTGCGCCAAGGCCACAAGCAAGCCCATTGAGGTATTTTGCCACGGGGCCTTGTGTGTGGCGTATTCGGGGCAGTGCTTAACGAGTGAGTCTTTGGGGCAGCGCAGTGCCAACCGTGGCGAATGTGCACAGGCCTGCCGTATGCCCTATAAGCTGGAGGTAGATGGCCGTGTGAGAGACCTGGGTGAGCGCCGCTACGTGTTCTCCCCGCAAGACCTCTGCGCGCTGGAGCGTGTGCCTCAAATTCTGGCTGCCGGGGTGCGTAGCTTCAAAATTGAGGGGCGCCTTAAAAGCCCGGCGTATGTGGCGGCTACTACCCGTGCCTACCGCCGCGCATTGGATGCCGCAATGGCGGGGCAGAATGTGCCCCCCACAGAGCAGAGTGACTCCCTTTACGCCATGCAAATGGCGTTCTCTCGCGGTTTTTCGTTCGGTTGGTTAGAGGGCACGGACCACCCCTTGCTTACCCACGGCAGATTCGGCAAAAAACGCGGTGCCTTGGCCGGGCGTATTGTGCGTTGTGGGGAGGGCTGGGTAGAGCTGGCCGGTATGCCCGCCATGCCCATTGCCCCCGGAGATGGCTTTGTGATAGATGCCGGGCAGGACCGCAACGAGGAGCAGGGCGGGCGTATCTGGAAAGTGCAGGGCAACCGACTCTTCTTCCACGGTAAAGGCAGCCGTATCGACTGGCGCTTTGTGCGCCCCGGCGACCTGCTCTGGAAAACCGCAGACCCCGCGCTGGAGAAACGCCTGCACGCCACTTGGTGCAACTTTGCCCGCAAGGTGGAGGCACCATCCGCCGCCTTGAATATTCATTTTGAAGGGCGCATCGGTGCGCAGCTTACGGCCTCCTGTTGCGGTGTTACGGTGGGGAGCGGGCAGCCGCTGGAGGCGGCGGAGAAACGGCCCCTTACCCCGCAGGTGATAGAGGCGCAGTTCTCTCGCTTGGGCGGCACGGGCTATACCTTGGGTAAATGCACCTATGCGTTGGAGGAGGGGCTGATGCTGCCGCTGAGCATTCTTAACCGCATGCGCCGTGAATTGGTGGAGAAATTGCCTGCAACGGGTGCCGCTGCGGTGCCTGCTCGCACGCCGTTACCTGCGCCCGATTGGTCGCAATGCTTTCCGCCACTTCAAGCGGCAGATAAATATAAACTCAGTGTCCTTTGCCGTGAGCCCGAGCAGGCTTTGGCTGCAGCGGCGGCGGGTATCAAACGTGTGTACCTGGATTTTACGGATCTTAAGCAACTGGCCCCCGTTACAGCGCAATTGCGCCGTGAGTACCCCGCCACGGCGGTGTGGATTGCTACGCTGCGCATCATGAAACCCAAAGAGACCGGGTATTTCCGCTTCATTAATGAGGCGGAGCCCGATGGCGTGTTGGTGCGTAACTTGGGTGCAGCCCTGTATTTTCGTGAAAAGGGCATGCCCATGGTGGCGGATTTTTCGCTCAACGCGGCTAACCCACAAAGTGTGTTGTTGTTGAGAGAGTTCGGTATGCGCGCCGTGACCGTATCATATGACCTCAACGCGCACCAGCTGGTTGATTTGTTACGCAGTGGGTGCGGGCCGGAGCTGGAGCTCACCCTGCACCAGCACATCCCCATGTTCCATACGGAGCACTGTGTGTTCTGCACCTTCCTCTCGCAAGGCCATAACTTTATGGATTGCGGCCGCCCTTGCGAGCACCACCGTGTGCGCGTGATGGACCGCACCTATGCCATGCATTACCTGCGCTCTGATGAGGGATGCCGTAACACTCTTTTCAACGGCAAGGCTCAAACCGCTGCTCGCTATGCAGCCGGTATGCGCCGTGCCGGGCTTTCCCGTTTTCGTTTGGAGCTGCTGGAGGAATCCCCCGAGCAAACCACCCGCCTCATCGAATCTTACCGAGCCCTCCTGCGCGGTAAGCTCTCGCCGGATGCTCTTATGGAGAAACTCGACCTCCTGGATCGCATCGGTGTGACCGAGACAAAATGACGAACGAAATATAACCCGATATGAACCTAAAGAAATTACTCTTCATTTCTTGTGCCGTATGCGGTATTGTTGCTTGTACTCATGTAGATGAGAGCCAAGTTACGCAAGCGCAGCCAAAGGCGGAGCCGGCTGCTTCGCAGGAAAAGGAAACGATAGCCATTTCCGGTCACCTTATCTGCACGGCTCTACACAATTTTTTTGTTCCCGATGCCGCAGCGAGAGAGCTTTTGCGCAAGACTGATTGGGCGAGTGAAGCTGATGACAAACATATTATGGTATCAGGCCCGGCTAACCCTGAGCCGTATTTTGCTTTCCGCAGCACATATTTACCGCCTGTTCGCAGCTTTATGCGTGTAGAGTGTGCGGATAGAGTTTATGAGATAGACGCTGCTTGGGATGAGGTTTGCCCCGTGCGCGTTAAGTTGTTGATGGATAAGAGAACAGGAGGTGTTATAGACTATACGGATTATGCCCCGGCAGATAGGGAGTTTTTGCAACAACTTGCGGCAGAATATAACCGCGAGTCATTGGCCGGTATTTATAAAGGACTGGCCGGCACGCCTACCACGGAGGATATGCGCGGTAAAGCCGTGGCGGCAGATGCCGAGTTTTATTGTGCCGAGGGAACTGAAATAGGCCCGCACACGCGCCGTTTTATAGAGGAAGGAGAACGTGTGCTGAATGCAGCTTACGACAAAGAGAAGAAGACTGTCAGTTTACAGGAACGCGAAGATGTGAAGGAGTTATTGAGCAGGAGCCCTTATGAGGTAACGGATGTTCACCGCGAGCCATGGCTTGACATTGATGCCTCCGGTAATGTGGCAAAGATTGTCGGCACGCCATACTGCCTGCGTTTTGTGCAGACGGAGGATGAAGAGGTGTGGAAACTTTATTTTGAAGGAACGGATGGCACGCGTTTGGAAATACCTTACCGTGAACATCACAAACTTCCTTTTAATCCCGTGTACACTCCAACCACTCGCGCTGTTACCATGCTGTATTTAGCGCCCGATAAAAAAGGCTTGGTGGTGGATCCCTATTGCAGGGCAGACCATGAGGAGTACCCCATCTCTCATATCTCATGGAGGGATGGTACCCCTCGATTGGAAGAACCGATACGTTGCACCGGCGTGGGTTGCAATCAAACCGGGGAGGTCAATGAGTATTTTATCGGTTGGAAGGATAATACCCCCGTGACAAAATACCGTATAGAATGATACGCGTGGGAACAATTAGCGGCTTCGGTATACCTTATCTGGGGCCTATTTTAATGAGGATGCTGTTGCCTGCGGGGCGAACACTGCCGGGGGCAGGCCAAGTGGGCATAGTGTCAAATTGTGCTGCGTGCGCCTCCAGCTCTTGCGGGGTGGCAATGTGCATGTGCTCCAGCTTGAGATAGCGCAGGTAGTACTGCAAGAAGTATGCCCACACCAGGGTGTGGTCGGATGCGCTTTCTGACACCCCCTCTCTGCGCATGGGCTCACCCAGCAAGATAACCTCGGCATTTTGTAAGCCGGCGTTAATGGCTGCGGCGTTGGCGGCACTGCGCATCTCCCTCATTTCTGCCATGGAGATGTCATAGTAGCGACGCTCGTTTCTAGCCCACTCTGCGTTGGTATAGAGTCCTTTGATGAGGATGAATCCCGGCAGAAGCAGCAGCACATGTTGCAGGCGGGGCGAGAGTTTGCGGGGCTCTGCCACAAATAAGCCCCAAAACCCGGCCAGCATGACAGGCTCTGCAATAAAGGTCCACGGCGTTTGTTGGCGCAGTAAAACAAGCCCCAAGGCGTAAGGGGTGATGCAGAGCAGCATCATCATGAAAATAGGCAGCAGTGCGCGGCGCTTGCCTAGCCTGTTGCGGTAATCCCTAGCCAAAGCCACCAAGGCTATCAAGGCGGTAAGGCTTACCCATTGTCCCCAATAGCCAATCATGAAGACTTGTTGCAGAATTTGCCATCGTTCATTTGCCGTGCCGTTAATAAACTGAGGCCAGCAGGTCAGGCTGCTTTGGTAGCCTGCTGCATAGGTAATTTGCTCTTGCGTGACAAAGGGCAGGTGTATGGCTACGGCTTTAATGATATACCAAGCAAGGGCTGCCCCCATGCCGAGGGTAAGAAAGCGCAGAATCCGTTTGCCCATGCCTGCCGCTTCCGCGGTTTGCTGCCGGCGCAGCTCCATTACCAAAAACAGTGCCCCGTAATAAAAGCAGGTGGCTTGGTAGGTGCCGAAGGCGTATGTAAGCAGAGCAACGCCGACTAAGAGCGGTTTGATACCCCCCTTTTGCAGCATCCATACAGCCCCGGTTACACACAAAAAACTTGCAGCCACGGCATCACACAAAAAGCTGAACTGCAACATGTGGTTAAATTGAATGCAACCCAGGTAGAAGCCCCCGTACACCACCCGTTGCAGCGTGCCGGTGAGCTTGAGCAGGTGGCATTGGCAAATGATAACGGCAGAGATAAGCAACCCGCTGACAATGCCTGCAGCCCATTGGCATGCCCCCAGCCCGAAAATGCCGCGCCACACCATGACCCCCCATCTGCCCGCTGCGGCGTATAGCCCGGTTTCCTCGCCATTAAAGTCATACAGGTCATCCCCGTACATGCCTAAGCGCAATACGCTGTAGCCGTATACGAGCAGAAAAATGCAAAAATAGAGGATAAACCACTTGCCTTCTTCCTTAAGCTGGGGTGTTTGTTGCATGGTGAGAGTGGGGCTTAATAGAAAAGCCCTGCAGCAGGTGGGTGCCGCAGGGCTTGTTTAAGAATGGTTTTGCTTTAGTGCGGAACGGCGATGGTTTGCTCGCGGTCCGGGCCGACGCCTACGGTGCCTACGGGGCAGCCGATAATCTCGCCGAAGCGCTTGACGTAGGCCTTGCAGTTGGCGGGCAGTTCATCCCACGTGGTGCACTTGCTGGTGTCTTGCATCCAGCCGGGCAGCTCCTCGTAAATGGGCTCGCAGGCCTCCCACTCCTCAATGAGGGCAGGGGGGTACTCCAAAATTTGGTCACCCAAACGATAGGCAGTGCATATCTTGATGGTCTTCATCTCATCCAGCCCGTCCAAGTTGGTCATGGCCATTTCATTAAAGCCGTTGAACATGGCGGAGTAGCGCAGTACAACGCCGTCTGCCCAACCACAGCGGCGCGGACGCCCCGTGGTGGCACCGAACTCACGCCCCAAGCCGTGCAGGTAATCGCCGATTTCATCGTCCTCCGTAGCGAAGGGGCCTGCGCCCACACGGGTGGTGTATGCCTTGCACACGCCGATGATGTGGTCGATGCGCGTGGGGGCAACGCCCGAGCCCGTGCAGCAGCCACCGGCACTGGTGTTGGAGCTGGTGACAAACGGATAGGTGCCGAAGTCGATATCAAGCATGGCACCCTGCGCGCCTTCAAAGAGCACAGTTTTGCCCTCTTTTACGGCCTTGTTGAGCACAGGAATGGTGTTACAAATATGCGGGCGCAGCACGTTGGCAGCGGCAATCACGGCATCCAGCGTTACTTGCGGGTCCGCTGCGGGCCAGCCGAGGCGTACCAGCTCTTCATTAGCTGTTTTGATGCGGGCTTTGAGCACTTTTTCCAAGCGAACAGGGTCCACAAAGTCTGCCATGCGTATACCTACACGGCGTGCCTTGTCGGCATAGGTGGGCCCAATGCCTTGTTTGGTGGTGCCAATCTTCTGGTCTCCCAAGGCTTCTTCTTGTGCTGCGTCAATGTCTCGGTGAATGGGCAGTACCACATGAGCGCGGTCGGAGATAAGCAGGTTGGCAGGGCTAATCTCTACACCCTCTGCGCGCAGGTACTCCATCTCCTCTACCAGAGATGTGGGGTTAATGACCACGCCGTTGCCGATGACGTTAATCTTGCCCGGCCACAAAATGCCGGAGGGTATGAGGTGCAGCACGTATTTTTTGCCCTTAGCTATTACGGTGTGGCCGGCGTTGCTGCCACCCTGACTGCGGGCTACGTAATCTGCGGTTTCGGTAAGGAAGTCTATAACTTTGCCTTTGCCTTCATCGCCCCACTGGGAGCCTATGACTAATGTATTCATGTCTGATTTTTGTATGTTGCCGCTTGCGGGTTATGCCTTAGCGGCCTGAATCATCTTGGTAATCTCTGTGTAATAAGAGTCATACCCCTTCGGCCCGGCAATATCTGCAGCTTGGTACTGTACTGTATAGATGGGTAAGGTTTTGTGGCGCAGGGCGGCTACGGTGTTGTCGTTCATGTTGGTTTGAATAACCTCCAGCTCTGCCGGCAGGCTGCTGGCCTCTACCGTGAAACTCTCGTTTTGTGTGGTGATGAGCACGTGCCCAATTCTTTCATCTTTAACCGGTTGGTTGGCACCGTGATGGCCGAATTTAAGCTTGTCTGTTTTGCCGCCGAATGCCAGGGCAAGCACTTGGTGCCCTATCCCCATGCCTGCTATGGGTAATTTGCCTGTCAATTTCGCAATCTCTGCAACGGGAGCAGTGAGTACAGCTGCATCACCGGGGCCGTCGGAAAGGAATACGGCATCCGGTTGCAGTGCTAAAACGGACTCTGCCGGGGTGTCGGCGGGTACTACTGTGCATTCAAAGCCGTGGCGACGCAGGGTGGCAAGCGTACTGCGGGCTACACCAAAATCATATACCACCATTTTACCGATCGCGGCGGGGAGCTCACTGTAGTTGGTCATGTCTCCGACTGTTTTGTTGGGGAGTTTCCACGCGCGGGAGTCTCCCTCCCAAGAATAAGTTTTGCCGGTCGTTACCTCTTTTACCAAGTTGCTGCCTGCCAAAGTTTGTGCGGATTTGGCGGTGGTAACGGCTTCTTCCGCATTAAGCTCTGTGGTAACACATCCGCGCATGGAGCCGTTGTCTCGAATATGTGTGGCAATGGCGCGGCAGTCCACACCGGCAATGCCCACCATGCCGTGGCGGCTCATCCAGCTGCCCATGTCCTCCGTAGAGTTCCAGTTGCTGTGCAGGCGTGCAAGCTCTGTTACAACAAGTGCATTTGCTTGAGGACGGTCGCTTTCGTTATCCATGTCTGCAATACCGTAGTTGCCGATGAGCGGGTAGGTCATGACCGGAATCAGACCCCGTGAGGCCGGATTCGTGATAAGCTCTTGATAGCCGGCAACTGCGGTGTTGAAGCAAACTTCACCTGTTGCCGTGCCGGTTGCTCCTATGGAGCTGCCTTCAAATATGGTTCCGTCTTCGAGTGCAAGAATAGCTTTCATGCGTTTTTTCTTTTAAGCCGTGGCATTGTATCAAATTTTTGTTGCGTTAGCAAGGCTAATTCTGCGTTTGCTTTAAATTTATGCGTGCGCGTGATGCAGAATCCTAAAGTTAGCTGTAAAATTCGTCATTTTAAACAAGAATGCTTGCAATGATGGAGAATTTGTGGTTATAATACGGCATGGAACACCAAGCTTGCGTGTTTTTCGCAAGCGGACAATCTTTAAAATAAACAACAAAATCAGAATATTATGGAAGACCAGGAAATCAAAACAGAAGTTGCAAACGCTGCTGAGGAGGTAGTTGCTGCCCCCACCGGCGATACGAAGGACCGTTTGGCCGCTGCGCGTGAATACGCTGTGGCTCAGTACGAGAAGATTCGTCGAGCTGCCTCGGAGCAGTTTGACAATGTTCGCAAATATACTCAGGATGCCCGTGTGCAAATAAATGAAGGGTGGGATGCTACCTGCTCCAAAGCTAAAGAGCTGCATAAGGCCGGTGAAGAGTACGTAAAGGCTCACCCCACCGGTACTGTGCTCGGCGGCCTTGGCTTGGGGGTTATCATCGGCCTGTTGCTCGGTGGCTCTCGCCGTTGATGCTTGCAAAAAAGTATCGCCTGAGTGCACGTTTATTTTTTAACTTGAATGTCTTTGTTTTCATTCAGAAAGCCCAAGGTGCTTACCACCCTGCAAGAGCAGGGTGGTGGCCTCGTTGGCGATGTTCGGCAAGCGGCATCTCAGGCCGTTTCTCACGTTGGTTCTCTCTGGGCATTGTTCAGGATTGAACTGGCGGAGTATGCCTCTCAGCAGGCTCGCCGTGTGGCCTTGTTTGTGGCGGCGGGGGTGTTGCTGGTGGTATCGTATGCTCTTTTGTGTGCATTTGTGTGCGTGGCGCTTAATTTATGGCTGGAGTCTTGGCTGTGGGCAGTGGGTATTGTGCTGCTGGTTAATGCTTTGGCCGGTGTTATCATTCTGCTTTCTGCGCTGCGTGCTAAACCTGCTCCCTTGGCTGAGGTTACTCGGCAGGAGCTTAAAAATGATTTGGAATGTCTCAAAATTCTGCTCAGCGAAGAAAACACGAAATCCTGATGCGTATTGCACAGGAGCGCGTTCTGCTGCTGACAACAGCAGAGCACATGCGTGCCCATGCAGGTGCGTGTGCGGAGTCTTTGTATCTTCATAAAGCTATTGTGCGCAGGGGAATTATGGCGGTTGTATCTGCCGCAACAGCCGCGGCCTCATTCCGAATGTTCCGTAAAAAAGAAAAAACGGATTCTCCCCGAATCTCTGCCGGGGTAGGTGTGGGGCGTTATTTTGCTGCCAAATTGGCCACGGCTGTTCTGATTCCATGGCTGCGCAAGGTGATGGTGGATTCTCCCGACTCTGCGCCTCGCAAAAAAGGCTTCATACGCAGGCTGATATCGCGTTCCTGATTATTTTTATACTCTCTCCTTTATCAATGAAAAAAGTATTTGTTTCAGGTGCGTTTAATGTTTTGCATGCCGGGCATATTCAATTCTTTAAAGAAGCCCGAGCTTTGGGGGATTATTTGATTGTATCATACCCCCCGGCAGATTTGCTCTGGACGCTGTATGAAAAAAAGTCCGTTTTGGATGATGCGGATAAACAAGCGGTTCTCAGCTCCGTTTCTTATGTGGATGAGGTTGTTTTGTCTACGGATGCAGATGCCGCTCTCTCTTTCCGCTCTGCCTTTTTGCAATGTAAGCCGGATATTCTGGCTGTAACAACGGATGATTTGTACCTTGATGCTAAAAGAGCTTTGTGTCAACAAGTCGGGGCTCAGTTGGTGGTGTTGCCAAAGTCTGCACCGGCAGGTAAACCCACCAGCAGCACGCAGGTGGTAGAGCGTATTAAGGCCCCCATTCATGTGCCTTTGCGTGTGGATTTTGCCGGCGGCTGGTTAGATGTACCGGAGAATGCCATCCCGGGTGAGTATGTGGTTAATTGCTCTGTTTCTCCCACCGTTTCTCTCAAGGAATGGTTGTATCGGCAAGGTGCCGGCATGGGGGGGAGTGGTGGCTGGAGCGTGCTCAATGGCTGGGATCCCGTGAAATCTGAGCTGGGGCTTGGGGTCGGCTGGCAAGACCCCGCTGTTATTGCGGAGACCGGTGCCTGTGTATGGCTCTCCGGGGGCAAACCGGTGCTCGATTTTAAGAATACCGGTGAGTTCCTGCGCGGTTGCATGGCGGTGTATGATACGCGTATTAAGCATGACACCCCCGGTTTGGCTGCGTTGAAACGCAATTTCAATAAAATTGCCAAAGCTGCGCGAGTGGCACGCTTGGGTGTGCAAGAGCAGGATATTTCTGTGCTTGCCGTTGGGGTGCAGCTGAGCTACCAGGTGCAGTTGGAGGAGGGTATGTCTCCCCTGCCGACCATTGGCGAGGTTATTGCTCACAAATACTGTGGTGGCGGCCATGGCGGCTATGCTCTTTATCTGTATGAAACGCCTGAGGCTCGAGCCGCTGCTTTAGATGCTTGCGAGTATCTTTACCCCATAGAGCCGTATTGCCGAACCTTCGGTAAGGATGAGCCCGTGCCGTGGGAACCCAAGTATGTGGAGCGTTTGCGCCGCCAGAATGTTCATAAGGATAATTTCTAATTCTTTTTTATCTCTCTATTATGCCAAAGGTTTTTGTTTCAGGTTGTTTTGATGTGCTGCACAGTGGCCACATTGCCTTTTTGGAGGAGGCTGCCACGTATGGGGATGTCTACGTATCCCTCGGTTCCGATGAAACGGTGTGGCAGCTCAAAAATCGTAAAACCATGTACAATGAGCAAGAGCGTAAGTACATGCTGGAGGCCATCCGCTTTGTTAAAGCCGTTTACATTGGCCCGGATACCGGTAAAATCTTGGATTTTGCCCCGCTGTTGGATGAAATTAAGCCGGATATCTTCTTTGTTAATGCAGATGGTACCAGCGATGAAAAAAAAGCTTTTGTGGAATCTAAGGGAATCCGCTATGTTACCAGTTCTCGCATCCCTCACGGGAATCTTCCCGTCCGTTCTACAACCAGTATCAGAGAAACTTTAAAAAAATGAACTCTACCGGTATTACTTATGAGGTGGGTGACCAGGGGGAACGCCCTTGGGGTGAGTGGCAAGTGCTTGATAAGCAGTCTCATGTGGTGGTAAAGAAAATCCTTGTTTACCCGGGGGAGCGCTTGTCTCTTCAGCGACATCAACACCGCACCGAGCGTTGGATTATTACGGAAGGTGTTGCAACGGCTTATTGTGACGGTGCTGTTACCAAACTCTCCGTTGGTGAATCCATTTGGATTCCCAAGCGCAGTATTCACCGCCTCAGTAATGAAGAAAGCGGACCCTTGGCTCTCATTGAGATTCAGTTGGGCGATATCCTCACGGAGGAGGATATCGAGAGATTTACGGATGATTATGGGAGAGTAGACGGGGTATGAGTACGGAGGAAACATTGCGACAATGCGCTATAGAGGCTTTCTCGGGTGTGGATGGCATTCTTGTCATCAACATGGATTCCAGTCGCGATCGTTATGAGACTTTTTGTGAGACTGTCGGTAAATACTTGCCGCAGGGAAAATTACACAGAATCAGCGCTGTTGCCGGTCGTCAGTTGCCGTCTTATGGTAAGCCTCCCTGGTTTACAGAAAATACAGCTGATCGTGCCCCTTTTTGGGGGGGGACCGGCGGTTGCGCATTGTCTCATCGCAATGCCATAGCTTTTGCGAAATCTCAAGGATGGCGAAATGTGTTGATTTTTGAGGATGATGTGTTTATTAAAGCTACGCCGGATTCATTTAAACTTCTCTCAGAATCTTTGCTGTCACTTGAAGGGGCATATCTTTTGTATTTGGGGTATAATCGTCCTGCTCCGTATGGCGTAAAAAGAAAAATATGTGGGGGCTCATCTTTGTGGGAGTCAGAAGGCGTTATAGCTGCGCATGCATATGTGGTATCCGCAGAGCTTTACGATGTCATTTTAAAGAGCCTGCCCGAGTCTGACGATGATATATGGCAATGGTTATCTGAATATAGAGCAATAGATGTTTTTTATCGTGACTTTGTGTCATATTTACCCGGTGTGAAAATATATGTGATGCAGCCTATCATATGTTATCAAAAGGATGGAGAATCTGATATTGGCTTAAATGCAGCGCAGGGGACCTCTGAGGCTTGTACCCAGGCTCCGATTCCTTTTTGTTCTGTTGGAGGCCTCTTACATGCTTTGAAATATCCTTTTCATCGGTTGAAAATTTTATTGAATTCTCATAGAACCCGCTTGCGTGCTCGAAAAGGTGGCTTGCCGGGCTACAAAAAACGCAAGAAATAACTTATGCTCCGTAAAAATGTGCCCTCTGTCATTGATTTGGCTTGATTTTCGCATCAAAAGGGGGCATATTAAGGGCTCACATCTATATTATGTCTGAACAGAAAGAACGCAAGACACTGGAAGAACGCAATCAGGCAAGCGATTTAGAGCGCCTGCGCCACTCATGTGCGCACGTGCTGGCTGCTGCCATTTGCCGTATTTGGCCGCAGGCTCAGCTTGCAGCCGGCCCCGCCGTTGAAAACGGCTTCTATTACGACATTGAACTTGACCACAATATCTCTGCCTCGGAGTTTGAGTTGATTGAGGCTGAGATGAAGAAAATCGTCAAGGAGAATCAGACATTCGAGCGAACTACCGTGACACGTGCAGAGGCTATGCAAATGGCTCAGTCCGGTGAGTTGGGCTCCGTTGCTCCTCGCTCTGTGCCCTCTAAGTATAAGGTCGACCTGCTCAACCGTATCCCCGAGGATGAGGAGATTTCCATATATCGTAACGGCGACTTTACGGATCTTTGTGCCGGCCCGCACGTAGGCCGCACCGGCAACTGCAAGGCTTTTAAGGTGATGAGCGTTGCCTCCGCCTACTACCAGGGTGATGCCAACGGCCCCCGCTTGCAGCGTGTATACGGCACCTGTTTCCCCAACCGCACTCAGTTGGATGAGCACTTGGCTCGTTTGGAGGAAGCCCGCAAGCGCGACCACCGCAAGCTTGGCAGAGAGATGGGACTTTTCACCATTGATGAAATGGTGGGGCAGGGCCTCGTACTGTGGAAACCCAAGGGCTCCATCGTTCGCCGTGAGCTGCAGGATTTTATTACGGAGGAGCTCGACCGCATCGGCTACTCCCAGGTATATACCCCGCACATCGGTAAGCTGGATCTGTACATGACCTCCGGTCACTGGGCTCATTATAAGGAGAGCCAGTTCCCGCCTATTCCGGACCCGGATGACTTCAAAAAACTGCGAGATGAAAACGCCAGCTGTGCAGACCTCTTTAATGCGCTTGATACCAAGACCATTACCGGTTTCATGCTCAAACCCATGAATTGCCCGCACCACATCCGCATTTACGATAGCGAGCCTCACTCCTACCGCGATTTACCCGTGCGTTTGGCAGAGTTTGGTACCGTTTACCGCTGGGAGCAGAGCGGTGAGCTGGGCGGGATGACCCGCGTGCGAGGCTTCACTCAGGACGACGCCCACATTTTCTGCCGCCCCGATCAGATTAAGCAAGAGGTGAATCAGTGCATCGGTATTGTGAAACATATTCTCGGTACCTTGCAGATGAATGATTACCGCGTGCGACTCTCCCTGCGTGATAAGGATTACACGGACTCTAAGTATGTAGGCACCATCGAGAACTGGAAACTTGCAGAGCAGGCTTTGCGTGAGGTGCTTTCCGAAAACGGATTTGATTACATTGAAGCTGAGAATGAGGCCGCGTTCTACGGCCCCAAGATTGACTTCATTGTGAGAGACGTTATTGGCCGCGACTGGCAGCTCGGCACTGTGCAGGTGGACTACAACCTGCCCGAGCGCTTCGACTTGTCCTATACCGGGGCAGACAACAAGCCGCACCGCCCCATCATGATTCACCGCGCCCCCTTCGGCTCCATGGAGCGCTTCACCGGGTTGCTCATCGAGCACTTTGCCGGCAAGTTCCCCACGTGGCTTGCACCGGAGCAAGTGCGCGTGTTGCCCATCTCCGATAAGGTTGCAGACTTTGCTGAGGGCGTGCGCAAGGCTCTTGCCGCTAAGAGCGTGCGTGTCACCTTAGATGATGCTCCGGACAAGATTGGTGCCAAGATTCGCAATGCCCGTTTAGACCGCGTACCCTACATGGTAGTGGTAGGTCAGCGAGAGGCGGAGCAGGGGCTTGTCTCCATCCGTCACCGCGAGCTGGATGTCGTTGGCACCATGCCGGTAGAGGCTTTTGTGGAGGCCGTTTGCGCAGAAATTGATGCCCGCCTCATTAAGCCCGCTCTTGAACCCGAAAAGAAGGACACCCCGCAACAATAACTAAAACTTTCAGGCGGTGGGGGGTGACACCCCGTTACCCCCACTGCCGCTGAAAAACAACATACAGACAAACCAAGAAACACACTCACGTGCCAGCCCCACAAAAAAATAATACCCCCGGCAATCGTGGCCAGCGCCGCGACCAGAACGCCAAAACCCCGCAGACTCGCGTCAACGACCGCATCCGCGCTCCCAGAGTTCGAGTTGTCACCGCCACTGGCGAGCAGCTCGGTGTCATGCCTACCCGTGATGCCTTAACCAAGGCCAGGGAAATAGGCCTGGACCTTGTAGAAGTTGCTCCCAACGCAGACCCGCCTGTGTGCCGCCTTATCGACTACGGTAAGTACAAGTACATGTTGGCTAAACAGCAAAAGAACAACAAAACAAAAGCCGTGCGTATGAAAGAGGTTAAGCTGCGCATCGGTACGGATGTCAATGACTACAACGTCAAGATGGCTCGCTCCGAGCAGTTCTTGGACCACGGTCACAAAGTGCGCTTTCAGCTCCGTTTCCGTGGCCGTGAAAACGCCCACCAACAGTTCGGGTTGGAGGTTATGGCCAAAGTTATGGAAGACTTGCGTACCATGGGTAAAGTAGACCAACCTGCCAAGCTTGCAGGCAACACTGTTACCATGGTGCTTACCCCGCTCCCGCAAGGTCAGCGTGTTAAGAAATTTAAGAAATATGAGGAGGACGACTTTGATGCCGATTCCTCAGAGTTCGACGCTTCCGACGACGAATAAAGCCCCGCTGCTTAAACGTCTGTATTATCAAACAAGGTACTGCGCTTTAATTTGTAGTGCCTTGTTATGTTTTTAAAATCAAATTATTACATACGGTATCTCTCTCATCCTTACATCAACCTTATTACGATGAAACCTTTATTTTTATCTGCCTTTATATTGTCTTGCCTCGCCGGATGCGGGGGCGGTGGTGGCAGTGCCTCCGCCAACGGTACTGTAGCAGAAATTATTCCGACGGATGCTCAGACTTTTTCTTTCTCCTCTTTCCAAATAGGAAATCCACAAGATGTGCTGAGTGATGCGCTGAAGGTTCATTCCATGAGTTTTACTCCAGAGCCTCCCGGCCTTGGTGGTTCTGTAATCGTTTCCTTTAGCCTCTATATACTCGGCAAACCTAAAATAAAGGAAGCCACCTTTACCGGTAAGTGGGATAAAGTGCGTTCCGGGGATGAATTTGCTATTACCATTGATAAGAATCTCTCCGACGAAATTCAATTCGAAGCTAATCAATTAAAATTACAGGTCTTAAACACCACCTTGCTTCCCAACGGTCGCCCATCCTCTTGTAATGCCCAATTTACCGGTGGCTCCATTTCGGTAAAAAGTAGTTTAACCACATTCAACCCGGTAGGTAATACGGTGGAAATTCAATACACATACGGTGAGTAACAATGAATAAGCAATCATCAGATTCTAATGAAATACTAGTAAGCATTCATTGCTTAGTGTATAATCACGAGCCCTATATTCGCGATTGTTTAGAAGGATTTGTTATGCAGAAAACAAATTTCCCTTTTGAGGCAATCGTTCATGATGATGCCTCCACTGACAAAAGTGCAGATATCATTCGCGAATATGCAGAGAAGTACCCTCATATTATTAAACCTATTTATCAAACGGAGAATCAATATTCTAAAAAAAACGGTGCTATTGGTAGAGCTATTAATGCCATAACTCGTGGTAAATACATTGCTTTATGTGAAGGGGATGATTATTGGACTGATCCGTTAAAGCTCCAAAAACAGGTGGATTTTCTTGAATCCCACCCGGATTACAGCATGTCTTGCACAGATGCTGTTGTGTTATCCCCGGAAGGAGAATTACAATGGCCTCGTTATCAGGATAGTCAGGATATTCCTCTTGCTGATGCTATTTCAAACGGAGGCGGTTGGATACATACATGTTCTATGCTTTATCGCAAATGTCTAAAAAATGATTATCCTGAATTTATAAAAAAATGTCATGTTGGCGATTATCCACTGGCTATTTATCTTGCTCTTCACGGAAAGATTTATTTCCATCACGAAAAAATGGTTACCTACAGGTATCAAAGTCAAGGTAGTTGGACTTCTCGGAATCCTGTGAATGAGAGTTATTATGATAAATTCCTAAACGAAATACAAATGTTTGTCGAATTTAATAAATATAGTAAAGGGGTTTATAATAAAATTTTTCAGAAAAAAATTGGTAAACATATTATATCTTATCTTCTTAGAGTTCCTACCATGAAAAATAGAATATTTCATGACCTCTCTAAGATCATCAGACATCTCAACTGGACTCAGAAAATCAAATTATTAAAAATTCGCTTAGGTATTCTTAAATAGAGATAATGGTGTTCTTGTGGTAAAACTTTGCTCGTATTGGCATTACTGGATGTTTAATGGTGGTCAACCTCGGAAACAATTGACACAGTTTTTGAAATTCGTGGGAGCGTATTAAAGTTGGCTAATTACACGAAATTCTCATTTTCTATGATGTTAATTAGATTCTGACAATTTTTTTCTTTCTCCCAGAATATATTTTTGTTAACACCCTTTTTTTCTTCTTCTAATTCAAAATTGTGTTCAATATAGTATTTCACTTGTAGTAAAGTGGATTCCATATCATAAAATATATTATATAGATTTACGTCAGATTCTTTAGCTGAGCTCATGGCATCGTTATCTCGTTGATCAGGGTATGTAATATCTGCATCATGTCGATAAAAAATGACAGGAATATCGCAATACATAAAATCAAAACATACGGAGCTATAATCTGTAATGAATAAATCTGCTCTTTTTATCATCTCAGATATACCGGCAGTATCAACTAATTCTACTCCTTTGAATACAGGTTTATCTTTGCGCGAGACATTATAAAACATATGATGTACTCCCATGGTGACCTTTATATCAGTTTTGCTTTCCAGCATACGATTGAGTCTATCTACGAACTGCTGTAAATATGTAAAATAGGGATGATTCGTTGATAATTTATGAGAAAATGAATATCGCCAAGTAAAAAACAAAAAAATACTCTTTGTTTTTTGGGGGAAACGTGTTGATAAATTATCCCATCTCGGCAATCCTGCACATATTCTGCTACCCTGCATTATATTATATTGATTATACATCGACAAGGTAAGTTTTGTCGGGGTAAGCAGATAATCAAATAACCCCTTTTCTTTATCACAGTACATCTTTACAGCCGGTATCTTGAGTAGCATTACACCATGTTCGATGAAAATATATTTTAATGTGTTCATCTTGCTAAACAAGTCACTTTTAGCATAGCCGAAACTGCAAAACACCATGTTAGTTTTACTTATTAAATCTTCATGGTGCAGAATCAAATCTTCTTCCTCATCTATACCAATTATGCCATCCAATTGTCCCTTCTTGAGTAATTTATCGTACAAAGCGTTTTTTTTCAGTATAACATAAAATACGGGTTTCCCCATTTTTTTCAAGTATTGAAATAAAGACCATGCATCTATCGATTCCGCATATGGGTTACTTAAACAATCAAAGCATAGAATAACTTTTTCGTCACCGGATGCATCGTATATCTTTGCTCGCTTAGAAATACGTTGTTCAGTCTTAATTATTTTTTTAGTCTTTAAATTCTTTTTAAACCTTATCCCCAAAATGGTGGTTTCCCTAAACCACCCTACACGCCGTCTGCTATATATCATTATGCCGCAGAAATAATAACGACTCTCTGTTTGCGTTTTTTTTCGTTGCCAAATTTTCATAGTTAAATAAATAATTAGTGGGAGCTATTATTATTATTTTCTTCGATTAATTTTTTGTAAGGTAAAGGAATTGATCTATAAACCGGAATTCCTAAAAGAGCTACCCTAATCATCCCATTACGTCTGTTATGCGTTATCAAGGGGATTCCAAATAGCTTTATTGTTATTTTTAAATCATTTATTTTAATAAAAAGCCTTCTGACAATAGATGGCATCGATCGTATCCCATACAAATACATAAGGCCCTCTTTATCTAGCCCGTATTGGTTGAGAAGTTTTCCGGTTCTCGCCTCAACTTCCGGCAATAACGTATCCGGTATGTTATTTCGAATTATCGCTTCAAAATACTTCAACATACTAATGGCAAAATGTTGATGATTCGTCAGTTCGTTTTTTGACTGAAGATACATTAACACTTTTTCAACCTCTTTATACACATCTAATACCTTTTCTGTTTTTTGTGTGCGAATTTTACCTAAAATACTACTATCATGCTGTCGATAATTGTATAGTGGCTCATTTAATATAACCACGTCTTGACCCATCCTTGACAATAGAGAAATGAGAGCAAAACTCACATCTTCATAGCACCTTCCTAATTCAAAACGTAAAGACAGTTCTTCTATAAGGGAGCGACGTATATATTTATTAAAAAAATAACAACAAGAAAACATCCCTTTTAATAATTGTTCTGTAATTTTATATACGCCGCTTAGTTTGACGTTTTTTAGTGCGTCGTTTTTTTGTGCTGAATTTAGTTCTTCATTTATTTTGTTATGACCGTATATAGCAATGTCTGCATCGGATGTACTTAAAGCCGTTATTATTCTCTCCACTGTGTTCAATTCTAGCCAGTCATCTGAGTCACAACCGGTAATCCACTCACCTTTGGCGTGTCTCAAACCTGTGTTACGAGCAGCTGAGAGACCTGCATTTTCTTGGTGGTACACTTCTACTCGCGAATCTAGTGCGGCGTACTCGTGTAGAATGGAGAGAGAATTGTCTGTGCTACCGTCGTCTATGGCAATGATTTGTAGGTTTTTGTATGTTTGGTTGCAAATGCTGTCCATACATTTTCTTAACCATCGGGAGGTGTTGTAAACCGGAACAATGATACTGATGAGTGGTTCTGGTGTAAAAGTGGACATAATTTCAATCTAATGTATAACTCAGAATTGAGAAACGGGCGGGCGGCGCTATTTATACTTTGATAATTGCTGTAAATTGATTCGCATATTTATTAGTAATACACTTATGTTCTATATCTTACTCTCTTTGTCCTATTAAATCGAGATTGAATCCATATGAATGCGGGTGTTAAAAATAATAATGCTAGTACACTTAATTTAAAATTGTTACATATTGGGATTTTTGCATCTCTGCCATGATCTGTATGTTATCTCATTTTAAATGAGATGTCCAGAAAATAATTGATAAAACAGTGTATTTTAGCATTTTTTTCCTCTATATGGCATGAGTATTTCGGCTTGTTTTATTGCTAAGGTTTTATGCTAAGCGAGTTGAAAATATATCTCATTTAAAATGAGATAGCATACACGAGTGAGTACATTGCAGATGATAGAACACAAACAGCCGCTAGTCAGCGTTATCGTACCGGTTTACAATGTTGCTAAATACTTACGCAAATGCATGGACAGTCTTTGCGAGCAGAGTTACCGTAACTTGCAAATAATAGCGGTAGATGATGGCAGTACGGATGAATCGTTGAGCATATTACGTGAATACGAAGCAAAAGACTCACGTGTAGAGGTTGTTCATCAGGAAAATCAGGGAGCTTCAGCAGCTCGTAATAAAGCTCTTGACTCGTGTAGAGGAGAGTGGGTAACAGGTTGTGATCCGGATGACTGGTTAGAGTTAAACGCTGTGGAACGTGTCATTGAGGCTTTGAGTATCACTGAGGCAGATATTGCTATATTCGGGTATAAAAAAGTGTTTGAGTTGCAAAACTATGAAGAAAAATACACGGCACTAAAGAATATTAGACAAAGCGGCGTATATAAAATTACAGAGCAATTGTTGCAGAGACTATTTCCTTGTTGTTATTTTTGTACTAAATATATACGTCGCTCCCTTATAGAAGAGCTGTCTTTACGTTTTGAAGTAGGAAGATGGTATGAAGATGTGAGTTTTTCTCTTATCTCTCTACTGGCACGGATGGGGCAAGATGTGCTCATATTAAATGATCCACTATATAATTATCGACAGCATAATAGCAGTATTTTGGGTAAAATTCGCATACAAAAAGCAGAAAAAGTATTAGATGTGTACCTGGAGGTAGAAAAAGTTTTAATGTATCTTCAAGAAGAAAAAGAACTATCTAATCGTCAATATTTTGCAGTTAGTATGATACAGTATTATGGTGCATTGATTCGCAAGGATATCCCAGATACGTTATTGCCGGAAGTCGAGACGAAAACCGGAAAACTTCTGAACCAATACGGACTAGATAAGGCGTGGCTTATGTATTTGTATGGAATACGATCAATGCCGACTATTGTCAACTACCTTTTTTTAAAAATAGTTGATTCAAAAATAAGCGTTAAATTGTTTGGCTTGCCTTTGTTCACGCTAAACAGACGTAGTGGGATGATTAGGGTTGCTCTTTTAGGAATTCCTGTTTATAAATCTATGCCTGTACCATATAAAAAACTTAATGTTTAACTGTAAAGCATTAATATTGTCGTTGTTATAAATTATGAAAATTTTCCAACGAATAAAGGAACGAAAAGAAAGCCGATACTATTTTTGCGGCATAATGATATATAGCAGACGGCGTGTAGGATGGTTTAGGGAAACCACCATTATGGGGATAACGTTAAAAAAGAATTTGAAGAATAAAAAAATAATTAAGGCCGAGCAACGTATTTTTAAGCGAGCAAAGATATACGATGCATCCGGTGACGAAAAAAATATTTTATGCTTTGATTGCTTAAGCCATCCATATGCGGAAGCAATAGATGCATGGTCTTTATTTCAATACTTAAAAAAAATGGGTAAACCCGTTTTTTATGTCATATTGAAAAAAAACGCTTTATACGATAAATTACTCAAGAAAGGGCAATTGGATGGCATAATAGGGATCAATTCGGAAGAAGAATTGATATTACAATATGGTGATATAATAAGGAAAACAAATATAGTATTTTGTAGTTATGGTTATGCGAAAAGTGACTTGTTTAGCAAGTTGAGTACCTTGAAATATGTATTTATAGAACATGGAGTGACGCTGCTCAAGAAAATAGCAATGGATATGTACTATGACAAAGAGAAAGGTTTGTTTGATTACATGCTGACTCCGACAAAACTTACTTTGTCGATGTATGAGCAATATAATGTAATGCACGGAAGAAGAATATGTACAGGGATGCCAAGATGGGATAATTTATTGAAGAATGCACCCCATGAAACAAAGAATGTTTTTTTGTTTTTTACTTGGCGATATTCATTTTTACATAATGTGTCGACAAAACAGCCCTATTTTAAAAGATTGCAGGTGTTTATAGATTCACTTGTCCGATTGGTGGAGAAGAAAACAGATATTAAGGTGTTTATTGGAGTGCATCATATGATTTATAGTCTTAAAAGTAGTGCAGAGCCTGTATTTAAAGGCGTAGAATTAGTTGATACCGCAGGTATCTCTGAAATGATTAAAAAAGCAGATTTATTCATTACGGATTATAGCTCCGTATGCTTTGATTTGATGTATAGCGATGTCCCTGTCATTTTTTACCGGCATGATGCAGATGTTGTTTATGCAGACCAACGAGATAATGATGCTCTGATTTCAGCAAAAGACTCCGACTCAAGTCTTTATAACATATTTTATGATGTAGAATCCACTTTGCAGCAAGTAAAATACTATATTGAACACGATTTTGAATTAGAAAAAGATAAAAAGGAAATTAATAAAAACATATTCTGGGAGAAAGGTAACAATTGTCAAAACCTTATCAATATCATAGAGCAAGAGGATTTTAGATGAAATTCAATGCTTGTTAAGGTGTAGTTGGGAGGCTACCCCTTAACTCATAAAAAAAGGAAAAATTTTATCCCTTTTTATTGGAGGGCGGTGAGGACATCCGGCGGGAGGGGGGCTTGACCGGCGGCTGCGGCGCATTGCTCTAATTGCTCTACCGTGCGAGCCCCGATGAGAACAGAGGTAATCTCCTCCCTGCGCAGTAACCAACGCAGGGCTAATTGAGTGAGGGGTATGCCGGCGGCATCTGCAATGTTTTGCAGTTGGCGCACGTGTGGCATATCTGCTTGTACCTTGTCTTTATTCAGGAATACGGAGGATGCATCTGCCGCGCGGGATGCTGCGGGCAGGGTTCCACCCAAGTATTTGCCTGTGAGCATACCTTGTGCCAAGGGTGAGAACACAATGCTGCCCGTCTGTTCCTCTGCTACGGTGGGCAGGGTTGCGGCCTCACTGGCGCGGTCCAGCAGGTTGTAGCGGAACTGGTGCAGCAGGCAGGGCACTTTTTCTGCCCTCAGCATGGCGCATGCCTGCTTAAAGAGGGCAGGCGGGTATTTGGAGAGCCCTATGTAAAGAGCTTTACCACTGCGCACAATATCAACCAAGGCACCAATCGTTTCCTCCAAGGGGGTGTGGGGATCTGGGCGGTGGTGGTAAAAGACATCCACATAATCCAGTTGCAAGCGGCGCAGGCTTTGGTTGAGCCCGGCAATCAGGTGCTTGCGAGAGCCCCAATCGCCATACACGCCGGGCCACATCAAATGCCCGGCTTTGGTGGAGATGAACATTTCATCCCTCAGCCCCGCAAAATGGTTCTTCAACAGGCGGCCAAAGCCCTCCTCTGCACTGCCGGGGGGCGGCCCATAGTTATCTGCCAAGTCAAAGTGGCAAATACCCAGCTCCATGGCACGTGCTATCATGTTGCGGCACGTTTCTTCAGGGGAATTGGTGCCGAAGTTATGCCAAAGCCCCAGTGAAATTTCGGGCAGCAGAATTCCGCTGTTTCCGCAACGCCTGTATGTCATGCCTGTTGTCATCTTGTGCGTATTTTACAAATATCTCTGCCTGCTGTCAAGTGACGGATGAAAAAAATGTTTAATGTTAAATATTTAATGTTTAAAGTGAGCGTAAGCCGAATTCGCAAGCCCCCTTGTGGGGCGAAATAACATAGGCAGGGGCGTTAGCCCCTGCTAGCTGTGAAAGAACACACCCGAGCCCGAGGAGCGTAGCGACGAGGCCGACAGATGTGCATAGCGCAGGGCGTGAGCCCGGAGCGGGATGAGAGAAGTACAATTTACAAGGTGGGCATCTCTAAAAACTCGATAAATGGTAATTTGTAGGGGATACCCTGCGGGCGAATGCCCGCCGAAATCAGAGCCCCTCGCCGGGGCTCAAAAAGACGGCTCGCTAACGCTCGCGGACTTTCCCCCGCAACTACCAATTTGTGAGGGTACCAGAGTTTTTAGAGGTCCCCAAATTGTGAATTCAGACCGACTTTTTAGAAGTCCCCTTAAATATAAACGCCAAAATGTAAAAGAGTAATTCCTTGTTAAATTGAACGTCTTGCTGCTTTTCAAACATGGTTTTATGTTACATCATTTCAAATGAGATGTCCAGAAAATAATTGATAAATCAATGTATTTTAGAATTTATATTTCCTCTATACGGAATGAATACATCGGAGGCTTTTGTCGCTAAGTTTGTATACCGTACGAATTTTGA
>SUVJ01000076.1 GCA_015062045.1 Akkermansiaceae bacterium | reverse complement strand
GCCCGGGCTATTTTATGGCGCCCCTCACCGGGGCTCAATAGTTTGGCTCGCTTACGCTCGCAAAATTCAAAATAAATGGATTAAACCGAGTTTTTAGAGGTCCCCGAATTGGGAATTTACTTGCCACGGCGAAGCCTCGGAGAGGCTAAGACGGGTGTTTCGTGTTTCGTATTTCGTATATTACCACCTTCCCTTGTTAAAGCGGGTGACCTCGCGGTCTACCTCTCGCATGGCGGCACGCTCTTTGAGGTCGTAGCGGCGGTCTTGGTGAGTTTTACCGCGGCCGGTACCAATCTCCACCTTCACCTTGCCGTTTTTCCAATACATGCGCAGCAGGGGGAGGGCATAGCCACGCTGGGCTTGCTGGATTTCAAGCTTCAGAATCTCTCGCTTATGCATCAGGAGTCGGCGGGGGCGTTTGGCCTCATGCTGAAACCACTTGCCGGCGGTTTCCCAAGGCTGAACATCGCACCCGTACAAAAAGAGTTGCCCTTTTTCCACGCGGGCAAAGGCATCTGCCACATTAACTTTGCCGGAGCGTATGGATTTAACCTCCGTACCGCGCAATTCAATACCGCACTCGTGTCGGCTGATGATTTCATAATCTCGGCCGGCTTTTTTATTGGAAGCAATCAGGTTGGTGGCAGGTGCGGGTTTCTTAGCCATGGTGGTGATGCGGTGTTTGGGGTTATAAGCAAGCGGTTCGGCTGCCGGGAGCACCGGTTACCGAACCGCCCTGAAGTGGTGAGTTCTGCACGAGGCAGAAAAACAAGCCTACAATTTACAGGTTAATCGTGGCGGTGATGGTGCGGTCATCCTCTGGCTCGGAGGCCTCGGGAGCATCCCCGAAAATCTCATCGAACAAGCCATCCGGGTCGGCACCTTCGGAGCAGCCGGAGTCTGATGCCTCGTACCACACAAGCTTGCCCTCAATAATCTCCATAAGAGCAATATCACCCGTTCCTGTTTCGGGAGTGGTGGGCACAAAGGGGTCTGCCCCTTTGTTGAGTTGCTGTACACGCTTAGAAACGATGTTGACCAGCAACTGGTTATCACCTACAATCTGAGCAGCTTTCTCGATAAGTTCAACGTTCATGGATGGAAATAGATTCGGATTCCCGCCAAAGTGGCGTTCGCGAATCATAACACATTCATTTATGCCATGCAAGCCCAAAAACGCAAATTACGCATAAATTTGACGCAAGAGCCTTTTCACGGCATAACAAACGGTTTGCTGTGCGGTGGGCATGGGCACGCCGGCAGCCACGAGCTTGGCATTGCACATGGCTGTATGAGGCGGGCGAATCTCCTTAAAAAACGTGGCATCTTTGAGGCGTTGGGGGGCCGGGTGAGGCATGGCAGCAAGCGCCCCGCTCTGCACGGCATACTCCAAAGCATATCGAGCGCAGTCATGCCAGCTTACGGGTGCCCCCGAGGCGCAAACATGGTATACCCCGCAGGCCTGTGTGGGCAGTAGTGCCAGTATGGCACGTGCAATATCCTCTGCATCCGTAGGCAGAGAATACTTATCCGCAATGGCGGCCAAGGGCTCCCCACGCAAGGCTTTGAGCAGAGTCGATTCCACAAACGATGGTTTATGCGGATTACCGCACACCCAAGATACACGCATGAGGAGCGCAGTAGATAAAGCCTCTGCCACCTGCAGTTCACCTTCCCTTTTGCTCTCCGCATATACACTGACGGGTTTGCATTTGGCGGATTCATCTTTGAGACCGGCTTTGCGGCCATCCAACACGTAATCGGTAGATAAATGAACAAAGCGAGCCCCGGTATGCCTGCATGCCAATGCCATGGCGGCCGGTGCTACGGCATTAACCAAATGCGCGGTCAACGGGGATTGCAAACAGGCCTCTAACCCGCTGATGGCGGCGCAGTTCACCACGGCATCTGCCCCGCTGTGCAATACGGCGTTGCTCACGGCGGCGGGGTCCTCCAAACGACACTCTGCATGAGCAGGTGCACACACTTGCCACCCCGCAGCAGTTGCAGCGCGGCATACCACCTGCCCCGTTCTGCCGGAGCCGCCGAATACAAGCATCTTCATGCAGGGCATTATAGCAGTGTTCTGACAGTTTGGCAAGATGCACTTGACAAAGCGCGGCAAGTGTGCCACACTTCCTCCCGTGCTGGATATCTGTTTATTGGGAACGGGAGGCACCCAGCCTCTCGTGAATCGTTGGCTCACCTCTCTGATGGTGCGCTACAAGGGGCACGCGGTTCTCATAGATTGCGGGGAGGGCACCCAAATTGCCGCACAAAAAGCGGGGCTCAGCCTTAAACCGGTAGACAAGATACTCATTACCCATTTGCATGCGGACCACATCAGCGGGTTACCGGGGCTGCTGCTCACCATGGGCAACATGGGGAGAACGGAGCCACTATCCATCATCGGCCCCGTGGGGACGGAGCGCACGGTATATGCCCTGCGCAGCATTGCCCAAAGCCTGCCTTTTGAGGTACAGGTGAGCGAGCTTGATACGGAAGAGCAGCTCATGTACTTTTTGGATTGCGATATAACAGCATTTGCCGTAAACCACGGCATGCCCTGTTATGGTTACAGTTTCAACTTACCCCGTGCCGGTAAGTTTGATGCCACCCGTGCCAAAGAGCAAAATATACCCCTGCCCTTCTGGAACCGCCTGCAAAAGGGGGAGACCATTACGCACGAGGGCATGACCTACACCCCGGATATGGTGTTGGGCCCGGCCCGCAAGGGGCTTAAGCTTACCTACTGCACGGACTCTCGCCCCACTGCCTCCATTCGCAAGGCGGCACACGGTGCAGACTTATTCATTTGCGAGGGCATGTACGGGGAGGATGACATGCTGCCCAAGGCCAGGGAGAACAGGCACATGCTTTTCTCTGAGGCGGCTCAACTGGCTGCAGAGGCCGGTGGTGTAAAAGAACTCTGGCTCACGCATTACAGCCCATCCCTGCCCAACCCCAAGGCTTACCGAGATTCGGCACGCGCCATTTTTGCCAACACGCAAACCCCCAGAGACGGCTGGTGCAAGACCCTCGCCTTCGAGGATTAATTTTTTTTTACATTTTTTTTGAACAAAATTACCACGGGTGCTGTATATACTGCATACAGGATGTGCGAGAGCACAAAATCCCCAAGTAAATTGTCTTTTTCATGTTATTATAGTGGTAAGAAAGGGCCGAACGCCGAGAGGCGTGCGGCCCTTTCATTTTTTATTGACCATGGCTCCGCAAACATGATAGAATGCGTGCAACATGAAACATACCGCATTATACCTGAGCATGCTGGCAGGGCTCTTTATGGGTACACTGCCCACCGTATGGGCCGCCGATAGTGCTGCTGATACCGAGGAGGTAGCCGCCAAGCCCAAAAAGAAAAGCAAAAAAGGCAAAAAGAAGGAGGAAAAAATAGGCAAAGTAGGCGAGTTTTTACAAAATGCCACCTTCTTTACAGAGGCCAAGCCCTCACCCACGGCAACGCACTATTTCTTTTTGGAGTCTGCCTCCTGGTGCGTCCCCTGCAAAGCGGTAATGCCCAAAATTGTGGAGCAGTACCCCAAAATGAAAGAAGCCGGGGTAGAGCTGGTGCTCATAGCATCCGAGGCTGAGCCGGCGGCAAAAAAATACTTGGAAGGGTACAAGGCTGAGTTTGCCGGAATCATGCCCGGCAACACCACCGGCCTGCCCGGCTATGTAAAAGGCAACGGCATACCCAACATGTGTTTGGTAGATGCCGAGGGCAACACTGTTACCAACGGCCACGGACGCATGGTATTACAATGGCGGCAGCTGACCAATCAACCGGAGGATAAGGGGCCGGGCGAGGTTGCCAAAGCTTTGGAGGAGCTCAAATTCTTTAATGCCAAGCCCTCCAAAAAAGCAAAGTATTACATATACCTGCACTCCGCTGCCACATGTGTGGCCTGCAAAACCTATTTACCTACTATTGTTAAGGCCTACAAAAAAATGAAAAAGGAGAAGGTGGAGGTTATCTTTATAAGCCACGACTCCACCTTGGAGGCTGCCAAGGCATACGCCAAAGAGGAGCGCATGAAGTTTGCCGGTATTATGGATGCCGAGGCTACCAAACTGCCGGGCTACACCCAGGTGAGCGGCATGCCCTCTGCCACCATTGTTGACAAGCACGGCACCGTTATCAAAAGCGGACACGCCGCCCTGGTGAACGATTGGGAAACCTTTTGTAAATAATTTTTCAATTTTTTTCAATAAATTTTGAACAAAAAGGCAACTGCGGGTGTCTTACCCTACAGAGAGCACGAAAGTGCAGTAAATGTCTTTTTCATGTAATTTCAGAGTTGATTGAGTGTAAGCGGGGGCTGCCGAGTGGTGCTCCCGCTTACGCTTTTTATTATTGCACCGCCCACGCAACAAATGGCAATTTGTAGGGAGAAGGGAAGGAATGTTTGATGTTTAATGTTTGATGTTTAATGTTTGATGTTTAATGTGAGCCCGCAAGGGCGAACTATCATGCCCCGCTATCATGTAAAACTATCATGCGAGCCGTAGGCGAGCTATCATGCAAGGAGCGCAGCGACGCGCAGTAAATTAATCCTCCCCCCACTTCCACTGAGCCTGCGCAGCAGGCTCAATCTCACTGTTGCGCCTCGGCGCAACAATCTCACTTGAGCTTCCGCTCAAATCTCACTGCGGCGCATGCCGCAATCTCACTTCGCCCCGCATGGGGCGAACCATCAACGCCGTCAGGCGTTCTTCATGGCGGCGTAGCCGCTCTTCATAAGCCACCGCAAGGTGGCTTCTTCACTACGGCGCAGCCGTTCTTCACGGCGAGCATGAGCGAGCCGAATTATTGAGCCCCTCAATTGAGGGGCGGCAGCCAATAGGCAGGCGCGTTCCGTCTTCGGGCTGAGCCCTACGCCGTGACAAAGAAGCGCCTGCTAACGAACGAAATACAAATAGAACCCCGACTTCAGGAGGGGTGTCAGCAAAAGCGTGGCATATGTATTTACTTCTTCTCAATGCAGCCGTGTCGATGTGTAACAAGCGGAATTTATAAAATCACACCTTATATTCTAAGCCTCGCTTCTGCTGCCACCCCGCCATTCGGCGGGGTTCAATGTATTTTTGAATAGCAGGGGCTTACGCCCCTGCCTATTGGCTGCCGCCCTTACGGGCTCTATTATTCGCCCCGCTCGCGCGAGGGGCCCCCTCATGTTCGCCCGCAAGGGTGAGCTATCATGCAAGGAGCATAGCGACGCGCCGAAAAAAGGATTTTAGCCCTAGCTGCAAGTTGAAACCCAACTCAACTGTCACCCGTTTCACGGGTTCCCATCTGTTACTTATCTGTACGAGTGGTTTCGCTCGCCGTTGGCTCGCTGCACCACTCGCTACTTGAAGTACCGCCCGCTTGCGCGGGCTGAGGCTTCGAGATTCGCCTGTGGCTCGATTTCTACACCCAAACAGGGTAAAATATGCGCCGCGGGCGTATGCCCGCCGAAATCACAAGCCCGCTCTGCGGGCGTCATTTTATTTAGCGAGTGGTGGAGCCGCGCAGCGGCGACTCGTCACGGCGTAGGCTTGCCGAAGACGGAAACCACTCGTACCGATAAAAAATAAATTTGAACCCGTGTAACGGGTGGCAGTTAAGTTTCGATCATCATTATCACGCCGTCATTTTTACCATTCTTCGCTATTTGAACTGCCGCCCGCTCTGCGGGCTGAGGAAAATAATGGCGGCAACGCCCACCCAGGGTGAGATTCGCACAACTGTGCAAGTGATATTACCCCATACAGAGCAAACGGAGAGGCAAATTCAAAACGGCTGCGCCGATGATCGGAGCAGCCGTTGAAAAAAGCAAGCAGAGGTCAGCGCTTTACTCCCACTCGATGGATGCCGGGGGCTTGGTGCTGATGTCGAAGAGCACGCGGTTGATGCCCTTCACCTCGTTCAGGATGCGGTTGGAGGCCTCGCGCAGCAAGTCGTAGGGCAGCTGTACCCAGTCTGCGGTCATGGCATCCTCAGACACAATGGCACGCAGATTGGTGGCAAACTCGTAGGAGCGTTCATCTCCCTTAACACCCACGGTCTTAACGGGGATGAGGCCTGCATATGCCTGCCAGCATTTGTCGTACCAATCCCACTTGCGTAAGGTGCCGATGAAGATGGCATCGCACTCGCGGATGATGTCGAGGCGCTCCTTGGTTACCTCGCCGGGGCAACGCACGGCCAAGCCGGGGCCGGGGAAGGGATGGCGCCAAAGGATATCATGAGAAATGCCCATGGAGGCACCCAGCTCTCGCACCTCGTCCTTGAAGAGGAAAGCGAGCGGCTCTATCACCTTGCCCTCTTCCTGCATCTTGAGCACGCGCTCCACGCGGTTGTGGTGGGTCTTAATGACAGAGGCCTTGCTCTTGGCGTTACTGGCGCTCTCAATCACGTCCGGGTAAAGAGTACCTTGGGCCAGCATCTCGGCATCGCCCACGGCATCCCAGAACACGTCGATAAACAGGTTGCCGATGATGCGACGCTTCTTTTCGGGGGCGGTTTCACCGGCAAGAGCCTCCAGGAAGCGGGCGGAGGCATCCACCGTTTCAATCTCTACCCCCATGCGGGCAAAGTTGGCTTGCACCTCCCTGGCCTCATCCTTGCGCAGTAAGCCGTTATCTACAAAGATGCAACGCACGTTGACCCCGGCCTCGTGCAGCAATACGGCAAGCACCGTGCTGTCCACACCGCCGGAGACACCGCACACCACCTGCTTATCGCCCACTTTGGCGCGAATGTCCTCAATGAGCTCACGCTTAAAGTCGCCTATATCGAAGGGGGCAAGCTCTTTGGCGTGGGAAAGGAAGTTGCGCAGGATGGTGCGCCCCTCATGAGAGTGAGTTACCTCGGGGTGGAACTGGATGCCGAACATGGAATCCCCCCATTGCAGGGATACGGGCACGCCCTCGCTGTTGCGGGCAATCACCTTGCAGTTGTCGGCCAGGTGATCCACCGTGTCGGAGTGGCTCATCCACACCTGAGAAGAGGGGGACATATCTGCATAAAGGCCCTCCAGTTTCTCGGGGATAAGGGCTGCGGGGCCGTACTCTCTCTTGTTGCTGCTGCGCACGGTGCCGCCCGTCTTGATATTGAGCAACTGCATGCCGTAGCAGACACCCAAAATGGGCACATTGAAAGCCTTCAGCCACTCAAAATCAATATCGGGGGCATCGGGCTCGGAGGTACTGCGAGGACCGCCGGAGAGAATGATGGCCCCGGGCTCGCTTATCTCATGCAGGTCTTCCAAAGCATACAATTTGGCCAGGAAGCCCAGCTCACGCACGCGGCGAACAATCAGCTGCGTGTACTGTGAGCCATAGTCAATTACGGCTACAATGTGTTTCGGCGTCATAAAATCTGTGGTGCTAACGTGTAATACGCTTTATGTTGCGGGGAGTTTAGCATATCCCCCTACCAAAGAAAAGCCTAAAATGACAAATTAAAAATCAAAATGAAGATTTCACTTGACCGGCGGGCCTTAAAAAACTATAGTGCCCCGCGTATGAAAAAGCTTTTAATGATAATAGCCGTGTTATTAACGCTGTTACCCATAAGCTGTACACAAATGCGTGTACCCGCCGGGCAAGGCAGCAACAAAGGCAGCAACAACGGTGTGGTTGTGTTGGATATCGGGCACTTCATTGGCGGGGATGGTGCAAGCACCCCGAGCGCCGTGAACGGCAAACGCCTTACAGAATGCACTTGGTGGTATGAGTACGTGTACTACACCAAAAAAGTGATAGAAGATGCCGGCTACACCTGCATTGTTACCAACCGTGGCAATGCCCCCACAACAGAGCCGCTGGCCTCCTACGCACGCCGTGCAGGGGTTGTGCAGCTGAACCACCCGGATAAGAATGCGGCGCGTTACCCCTCTCAATACCACCCGGACCGCGTAGCCGGCGGCATGGTGAGCGCAGACTACGCTATCTCCCGCAAGGCAGATTGCGTGGTGTTCCTGCACCATAACAGCTCAGGCGGTTGGACAAATGGGCCCTCCCCCGCGCTCATCATCTGCAATAAATACAACGGCGGGCGTTTGGGCAATGCCCTTGCCCGTACCTTGGAGCGCACGGTGCTGAACCATGGCATGGACAACGGCGGGCGCGGGTGCTCCGTTTTGGTGCGCAGCAAAGATGCTGACCGCTCCGCAGGCTGGATGAACGCTTGCGATGACTCCGGCATACCCGCTGCGGTGATAGAATGTGCGTTCCTTAACAACCGTAAGCATGCCGAGTACCTGGCAAATGACGCCAATGCCCGCCGCTATGCAGAGGCCGTGGGGCAAGGGGTTGTCAATTACATGCGCTACTTCGGGAATGAAGCGCGCCACTACCGCGCAGATGAGAATCAGGCGGATGAAGGCTCATTCGGCTATGCGGCAGAATCCCGCCGCCTCAACGTGCCGGGGGCTAAGAGATTGCTGCACTGAATCAGAAAATTCTGCCATTTTTGTAGGAAAAAATCCGCATACGGCATCGCAGGGCAAGGTTTCGGCTTGCGATGCCGTGCTTTTTTGTGTTATGATGCGGGCATAATGAGACCGGTCATTTATCAGCTTTTCGTACGCCATTTTTCCAATTTTACGGAGGGAGGCGTGCCGTGGGGCAGCAAAGAGCAAAACGGCTGCGGCACCTTTGCCGGGATTACGGATGCGGCTTTAGAATCCCTGGCACGCATGGGCATAACCCACCTGTGGCTCACGGGGGTGCTGCGCCATGCTACACAAACACCGCACGAAACCCTGCCGGCCAACCCCGCCTGCGTGGTGAAAGGCATTGCGGGCAGCCCCTATGCCGTGACGGATTATTTTGACGTGGACCCGGATTTAGCAGAAAACCCACAGCAAAGGCTGGAGGAGTTTTGCGCCCTGCTGACCCGCTGCCGGCGTTGGGGCATGCTACCCATTATAGATTTTATCCCCAACCATGTATCACGCAGCTATGGCTCTGTAGTGCAGCCGGATTTTTGTTTTGGCAAAGACGACAACAAGAGCGTGTTTTTTGACCGCGACAACGCCTTTTACTACCTGGAGCCCCAACAGAGTGATTGGCGTATGCAACTGCCGGAGGGCGAGTTTGAACCGGAGCGCGGCTGCGGACGCGTTACCGGCAACAATGCCGCCACCTGGGCCCCCTCTGCCTACGATTGGTATGAAACCGTAAAACTGAACTACGGCACAGACTACCGCCATGGCGCACCCGCTGCAGAGAACCTGCCCGGTCTGCTTGCCCCGCCGGATGCCGTGCCGCGCACCTGGCGGCTCATGAACAAGGTGCTGGCCTATTGGCAAGAGCTGGGTGTGGGCGGGTTCCGGTGCGATATGGCACACATGGTACCCATGCCGTTTTGGCGGTGGGTTATCAGCAATGCACGCCTGCGAGACAGCGGCGCCTTTTTTATGGCGGAGGCCTACAACGACCACATGAAACTTTGCGCGGCGGATGTAACGGAAGCACTCATACAATGCGGGTTCAGCGGCGTGTATGACAGTGCCGCCTACAACGAGGCACGCGCCATATACGAGGGCTGCATTTGGGCCAATGATATGGACCGCCACAACCGCCCGGAGCCCGCCATGTTTACCCACGGTGTGCGGTATCTGGAGAATCATGATGAACCCCGCTTGGCCTCCCCACTGTATTGGGGCGGGCAAGGCAGCAAGGTTGCCCGCGCCCTTATGGTGGCGCACTATGGCTCCTCTGCAGGCCCGGTATTGGTGTACAACGGGCAAGAGTTTTCTGAGCAGGCGGAAGGGCCCGGCGGGTTCGGGGGGGATAACGGGCGCACCTCCATCTTTGACTACACCTGCCTGCCGCGTTTGCAGCGTTGGAGCAACCGGGGGCTCTACGACGGTGCCCGGCTTTCCCCGCAAGAGCGAGAACTGCGGGACTACATGGCCCGCCTGCTGCCGCTGATGCAGCACCCTGCCCTCAGCAAAGGCTCCTTCTATGGGCTCAACTGGGCAAACGGGCAAACACCGGGGTATGGCCGCCGCGCAGACGACCCGGCCTCCGGCCACCGCATGTATGCCTACCTGCGCCACAACCGCCAAGCCCGCTCCACCGTTTTAGCCGTGTGTAATCTGGACCCGGATTACGCAACCCACACCTGCATTCACATACCGGAAAACGCCATAGAATGGGCAGCCAAAAAGGGTCCGCACTGCCGTTTCATCAACCTGCTGCAACCGGGCACCCCTGCTTTGGAATGCACCTTGCAAGAGCTGGCAAGCACCGGTTTGCCCGTAACCGTACCGGCGGGGGATGCCCTGCTGCTTGAATGGATTTAACCATAACCCCTGACCTCAAACATCATGATACTCAGAACCCTTATTCTTGCACTCTCCGCCTTGGTGGCCCTGCCCGCCATGGCTCAGCAAAAAGCCACTGCCGTGCTCAGCCCCGAGGCCTCTCAATACCCGGAGCATGTTGTTATGCTGCACACGGCAGATGACGGTAAAGAGAGCCTGCGCACCCCCATTGCGCGCTACAAAGATAAAGAGGGGCATATTGTGGACTTGGTGGGGGCCATCCACTTGGCGGATGCCCGCTACTACCGCGCCCTTAACCGCGCTTTTGCCCGCTATGACAAGGTGCTGTATGAAATGGTGGACGGCGAAGACCTGCCGGAGATGACCCGCCTTGCCCGCAAAATAGCAGCCGGCACCGCCACCCAAGAGGAACGAAACCGCTTAAAAGAATTCAACGAAAATAAAGAAAGCGGCGTTGCCGGCAAGTTGCTGGGCTCTTACTATGCCTACATGGCAGAGGCCATGCAACTGGCACAACAAGCAGAGGTTGTTGACTATGGGCGCACCAACCTGGTTTATGCAGACATGAGCTCAGAGGAGTTCTCTGCCGCCATGGCAGAGCGTGGGGAATCTTGGCTCACCCTGGTGCTGGACTCCCTGCGAGAGGGGCAAAGTGTTGATACAGGCTCCATCTTCGGCGTTGCCACAGATGCCACGGCTCTGCGCCGCTTGCTGTGCAGGCAGTTGGCGGCATCCTCCCACTCCTCTATGACAGAGCAGAGAGCCATCATCGTATCCCGCAACGAGCGCTGTATGCACGTGCTTGACCAAGTTTTGGCAGATACACAAAACCCCACCCGCACCGCCGCCATATTCTACGGTGCCATGCACTTGAGGGATATGCACCGCCGCATGCTCGAACGCGGCTTTACATTAGTAGGCGTGCAATGGATTACCGCCATCAGGGTTGAGAAATAACAACATTGCCCCCTCGCCGGCAAGATTATTTCCATCTCTGCTATAATTATATTTTTAAGGAAGCACTGAACAAAGCAACGTTTCGCATTTCTCGCTAATCGGTGGTATTGGCACCTCAAGCTCAAAGCTGAGGCTTTTTAGCAAAAATGTGCGAAAGAGGAGGAAT
>SUVJ01000075.1 GCA_015062045.1 Akkermansiaceae bacterium | reverse complement strand
TTCAGCGACCTGTAGCCCACAAAAAAGAGTAATTTGCTAATTATACGCGAATTATAGAAATTACGGTGCGCTAATTATGTCCGAAACACTTATGTCGATTTCGGTGCGCATTTTTGTCCGAATACGGACTAGTGGAGATGTTCAAAGACTGAGGCTATGGGATGACAATGAACTTACTTTACAAATAGCCGACGTAATTTTATAACGATCCACCTAAAAAATACAGCTACTTTGAGCGGAAGCAATCGATTAAAACACCACCCTCGATGTACAGGCAAAAGCTTATGGCGATTCTTTATATACCATGCAATCCGCTTAAAAATAGTCCAATTCCACCATTCTACGCGAGTCTTGAAATAGAGAGCTATTTTTTTTAACTTTTCTGCATATGCCAGAATATGCTCCTTTTTCCAATCTGACAATTGATTTTGCTCCAATGCTTGCATACAACATTGCATTGCTCTTGTACTAGCTTTAGCCTTTGCTACAGAATTCGCTACAGAATTAATTTCATTCAATAACAAGTCCTTAAAACTGTTACCATGAATCCTATATTCCAAATTGCCGGAAATTCGGGAACGATACATGCAAGAAATAACATTTGAACCAACAACCGGACCAGAAAGCATATACCGTGCAGTCCACACAATATCATCAGAAAAACGCTCACAGGTATCCTCTATTACAAGTTTTCCCCATCGGAGATACAATTCCCTTTTAAAAGCAACCGTACCCCCTAAATCATAAAAATCAGGTTCTTCACCTATTCCCATGCGCCCCTGATATCTTTGTAAAGGAGTATCAAGAAAATATTCATCAAGTTTTTTTCCAGCAGAGGAAAAAGGGATGAATTCTATAGGAATACCATCTTCCGTAATTCTCTGGCATGCCAATACAAGCGCGCAAGCTCTGGGATATTTTTTTATTAATTGAGCATACGCTTCTAATCTGTTGGGCATTTGTATATCATCAGCGTCAGCCTTAACTAGCCAATCATTCGATGCATATTGGCAAGCCGTATCAGTTGCCGCAGCAACACCTTTATTTACTTTATGTTGCACAGTACATATATTTTTTCCTTTCCCCTCGCTTTGAACTATTTGTTGTATACGACTCCACGTATTATCTGTAGAGCCATCATCAACAATGACAATTTGAACATCTCCGGAATATTCGAAATTTAAAACAGATTTTATAGCCTCTTCTACAAAGTTTTCTGCATTATAGCAAGGCATCACTACACTAAAACTAGGCAGCTTGAAAGCTTTTTCTGAAGGTTCTTTACACATAATTGAAAATTAATTTATAGCTGGAAACAAAAAACACCGCCTCATATATCTCGATTATTTACACCGTAACACATACTCAATCCAAAAAGTAATCCAACACCTTGAGGGGGAGGGAGCCGTAGAAGTTTTCCTCGCGCAGGCGGTGGCGCTGGGCGATGAGTGCGGGGAGGAGAGGTTTGATGGAGAGGGTATAATTGGCGGCCAAATGATTGCGTATAGAATCCGGAGCCAAGGCAAGGCCGGGGTACACTTGAGCAAAACGAGCCACAAGGGTACGCGCCGTCGGCACGGCTGCGGCGGCCTGCTCTGCATTGGTGATGCCTGCATATAGCGTAGTAATCTCAGCCATGGCGCGTGCCGCCTCCTGCAAATCAGCCTCAGCTCGGGCAAGGGTCATTGACTCCGGTTTTGCCAAATTGAAGATGGATGCCATGGGGAGCTGCGCGGCCATGTCGGACAACTCGACCAAGGTAGCCAGTTCGCTCTCAGCAAAAAGGCGGATGGCTAATGAATCCACTCGATAAAGCTCATATAAGCGGTCAAAGCAACGGCTGAGCACGCGGTGCCGGCGGGCGGAAAGCTCCCCGGCAGCTGCCACTTGCATCAGCTCACAAAAAGCAGCAGGGGCTTTCAGCTTAATCGCCAAGAAGGCGGATGCCATGCGGTTACCCTCCGTCACCACATAGCCATCTTCAATATATTGCAGTTGTTGCAACAACAGCACGCGTTTAATGGCGGTGGCTTGCTGTTCAAACAGCTCCGGGGAGAGAGCCTTTACCTCATCTGCCGTAGGGGGAACGGGGATGCCGTACTCCACAGCATCTGCTTGCAGGGAGTCAGTTTCCTGCGGCACAAGCAACTGAGCAGAGGCCACCGGAACCCACAAAAAAGCGGCAATGAGCAAAGTCAAACGCATCAGAATTCTCCTAAATAGAACTTTTTCTTACCGCGGCGAATCACCACCACAGAGCCCTCAATAGCACATGCCGGGGTCAGCTCAAAAGCCGGGTCTTTCACCACCGAGCCATTGATGGAGATTGCACCGTTGTTGATAAACTCACGGGCCTCTCGCTTAGAGGCACATACGCGGGAGTTCACCAAAACATCCAACAGTGCACCGGGGGCAATCTGCACATGGGGCACATTGCTCATGCCGGCTCGTATATCTGCCAAGCTCAGGGAGGCGTAATCACCCGCAAAAAGTTTTGCAGAAATATCCACGGCCTTTTCAAACTCCTCTGCCCCGTGCAGGTCTGTAATAATCTCTCGCGCCAAGGCCTTTTGAGCCGTGCGCAGCTCAGGGTGGGCAAGGTGCTCTGCCTCAATCTCCGTAATCTGCTCGGGCGTCAGGAAGGTAAGGCGCTTAAGGTAGGTAATCACCTGAGAATCCTCAGCATTAATCAGGAACTGATAGAGCTGGTAGGGGGAGGTCTTGTTTTTATCCAGCCACAAGGCGTTACCCTCGCTCTTGCCGAACTTGTTACCTTGGGAATCCGTCACCAACGGCATGGTAAGGGCGTAAACCTCATCACCCGTCGTTTTACGGATCAGCTCAATACCGGTGGTGATATTGCCCCACTGGTCGCTGCCGGCCACCTGCAAATCAACCCCTCGCGTTTCATGCAAATGCTTAAAGTCAATGGCCTGAATCAACATGTAGGAGAACTCGGCATAAGAGATACCGCTCTCCATCTGGCGGCGCACGTGGTCTTTGGTCAGCATGTAGCCAACATTGATGTACTTGCCGTAGTCACGGAAGAAATCAATCACGTTCATGCCGTTAATCCAGTCGTAATTATTCACGACCTCGAAACCGAAAATCTTCTCCACCTGGGCTTTGAGTGCCTCATAGTTGCGGAACACTTCTTCCTTTTGCTTCAGCTCACGCTCCACGGTACCGCGGGGGTCGCCGATAAGCCCGGTAGCCAAGCCCACCAGCAGAATGGGGGTGTGCCCGGCGTTGCGCAAGCGGCGAGTAATCAGAAAGCTCGAATAGTGACCCAAATGCAAACTATCTGCCGTGGGGTCTGTACCAATATAAAAGGTAAGACCTCCCTTGTTGAGTTTCTCAATCAGATCAGGGCTGGATATCTGGTTAATCAGTCCACGCCATTCGAGTTCTTCGTAAAAGGTCATGTGATAAAATGAGTTAAGGATTCGCGCGGTATGGTAGCACTCTGCCCCCGTCTTGTCAAGCCCGCTTTTTTATACTGCCACTGAAACGTAACATTTAATCTTGCCAAAACATGATAAATCGGGCATAATAAGCGCATGCCACGTATTTGCGCCATTTTCACACACTTCGGCAGTGCGGAGAGATCACTCACCTGCCTGAGACGTCTCGGCGCGCAAACACGCCACCCGGAGCAAATACTCATTATTAACAACAGCACGGCAGATGACCCGCTGTTACCCGAAGCACGTCAATTGGCAGCAGAGCTTTTCCCGCAGGGTACGCTGCATATTCTGCAAATGGAAAGCAACTTAGGCAACGCCGGTGGTTGCGCCCACGGCATAGAGCATGCCTTTGCCGTGCTGAAAGCTGATTTTGTTTGGGTGCTGGATGATGACTCCTGGCCACGCCCCCACAGCTTAGAGAACCTGCTGGCGGTGGAGGTAGATGACATGACCGTACGCATGAGCATGGTGATAGACCCCACCAAGAACGATGAATTGAGCTGGCCGCTCACCATCACCACTGATAACGAATACCGCCCATGGATAAGCGTGCTCACCAAGGCTGAGCTGCCGCACGGCAACATCATCCCCAGCCGCGCCGGGTGGCTCGGTGCCCTTTACCCACGCGAGGCATGGCGCAAGGCGGGCGTGCCCACCCCGGAGCTCTTCATACGCGGTGAGGATGAGGAATACCCGTGGAAAGTGAGGGAGGCCGGCTTCAAGTTCATTACCATTGCAGACTCGCCGTTGGAGCACCCGTCCTCAAAACTACCGCTCATTTGCTACCGCGTGGGCAAGCACTCATTTTTCTACGAGCCCGGCCTGCCGGAGAGCCGCCAATACTACAAGGTGCGCAACTGGGCATGGCTGCAGCGCTTAAAACACCCGCACAGCCCCCTGCACCGTTTGGCAGCCTGCGGGTTCTACATACTGCTCTCCCTGCGTGCCATGTTGCAAACCAACGAGGTTACGTTCAAAAAACTCTACACACTCTTCCGCGCTTTGCATAACGGTTTTTACGGCAAATTAAGGCCCTACTGATGCATTAAAATAAAAAAATGCACCCGATTGCAAAATTTGTCTTTACAAACGGAAATAAACGAGTATAATGAGCGCCCCGACGCGCAAGCTTCGCGGCAGAAACATCTTATTAACAAACAAACGCACATAGAGAAATGAAAGTACTTTCCTCACTCGCCTCCATGAAGCGCCGCCACGCTGATTGCCAGATCGTGAAGCGTAAAGGTACGCTGTACGTCATCTGCAAGAGCAACCCCAAGTTCAAGGCTCGCCAAGGCACCACAGCCGGCACTCGCCTGAGCAAGAAGGGCGTTAAATAAGCCCGTGGCGGATTGCATCCGCGGCAAGAGAAAGGAGACCGGCGTGTTGGTGACCCCGGTCCTTTTTTTTGCCCCATTTTCAAATAATCCCCCTCCCCCCCCCACACACAAGAGCATGGCCTGCACCGTTACCACACAAATACACAACATCGGCAATTTCACGTTCGACAACGGTATGGAGATACCGGATGTTCAGCTTGCCTATGAAACCTACGGCACACTCAATGCAGAGAAAAGCAACGCCATTTTGCTCTTCCACGCCCTCACCGGCAGCCACCACGCCCACGGTTATAACGACACCCTGCCCGAGGCCGGTAACTTTTGGCAGCCCGAATACTTTGAAGGCTGGTGGGATAAAATGATAGGCCCCGGCAAACCGCTGGATACAGAGCGCCATTTCATCATCTGCGTCAACTTTGTGGGCAGCTGCTACGGCAGCACCGGCCCCGCCTCCCTCGCACCCGATGGCGAGCCTTGGGGCAGCCGTTTCCCCATGGTAAATGCCAACGACCAAGCCCGCGCTCAAATCAAGCTCATGGACCACTTCGGCATAGACCGCTTTGCCCTGGTAGGCCCCAGCATCGGCGGCATGCTCAGCTTGGCCTTCACCAACCTGTACCCTCAGCGCGTGCGCACCGTCATCATCATCGGGGCAGATTACAAACCCGCCATCGAGCATAAGTTGAGCGGGTTCGAGCAGTTCTGCGCCATAGAAATGGATGAAAAATACCGCGAGGGGCGTTACCCCCTCTGCGACCCTCCCCTGCGCGGCGTAGCCCTGGCCCGCATCATCTGCCACAAACATTTCATCTACCAAGAGGGTTTAGCCAAGCGTGCCCGCAAAGATTGCAACCCCGACCGCAAAGGCCTGCTCACTTGGTTTACCCCGCAAGAAAGCATCCAAAGCTACATGCTGCACCAAGGCACCAAATTTGCCAAACGCTTTGATGCCAACGCCTATATCCGCATCATCAATATGTGGACCGCCTTCGACCTCGAATCCGTCACCGGCCGCAGCACAGATGCCTGTTTCCGCCGCTTTGCAGAATACGGCATCCCCTTTATGCTCTTCTCCATCAGCACAGATTGCTGCTTCTCCCCGCAAGCCATCTCTGCCTTCCACCGCCGCCTTGTCGAAAACGGTGTACAAGCGGAGTACAAGTGCATTGAGTCGGAGAAAGGGCACGACTCCTTCCTGCTGGAACCCGAGCTGTATGAAAAAGAGCTCACCGCATATCTGAACCGATGAAGCAGCCCCGAAAGCCCGCTCCCGGCGGGTATTCGTTTATTGAAATATTGGTTGTTATTGCCATTTTGGGTGCACTGTTCAAAGCAGTTTGCCACCTGTGGGGGTAAAAAAACTGAAAAAAAGACGAAAAAAAGTCTTGACTTATAAGTTAGTTTAGACTAAACTTGCGCTCGGAAATTAGTTTCACCTAACAACAATGAACGAAAAAGCAACAAAAACACTCAAGTTCGCCAAGACGGGCGAGAGTGTACGCGTGTTGAAAGTAGCGGGCGAAGGCGCGCTGCGACAGCGCATTTTAGATATGGGGCTCACCAAAGGAGCCGAGGTAACAGTACGCAAGGTAGCCCCCTTGGGGGATCCGCTTGAAATCACCGTGCGTGGGTATGAGCTTTCTCTGCGCAAGCGGGAGGCCGCCTGTATTGTTGTTGAATAGTCGCGTCAGAAAGTTAGTCTCTCCGAACATGAAAAAAGTAATAGCATTAGCCGGCAACCCGAACAGTGGTAAGACCACCCTGTTTAACGAGCTCACCGGCGCCAATCAATATGTGGGCAACTGGCCGGGTGTAACGGTAGACCGCAAGGGTGGTCGGCTGACCGAGCATGAGGAAATCGAGCTGCAAGACTTACCGGGCATCTATTCCCTTTCACCCTACAGCCCGGAGGAGGTGGTATCCCGCCGTTATTTGCTGGAGGAAAAGCCGGACCTGGTCATCAACGTGGTAGATGCCACGCATTTGGAGCGCAACCTGTACCTCACCTCTCAACTGTTGGAAACCGGCTTGCCGGTAGTGGTAGCCCTCAATATGATAGACTTGGCAGAGGCAGACGGCTACACCATAGATGCCGAGGCCCTGAGTCGCAAGCTGGGCTGCCCCGTTGTCAAGGTGAGTGCGCTCACTCGACTCGGCATCAACAGCCTGCTTAAGCACATTTTGTCAGACAGCCCTGCCCCCCCTGCACCGCTGCGCTATATCCCCGGCGTTGAAGAGGCCGTAGAAAGCATCCGTGCAGAGCTGGGAGTCACCCGCTTTGAAGCCGTTAAAATGTTGGAGGGCGACCCCGAGCTGCTGAGCACCCGCAGCAAAAAAGAGTGTCACCGCATTGAGGAAAAACGCCTGCATATCGAAACGGAGCAGGATGACGACATCGCCTCCGTTATTGCCGGCGGCAGGTACGATGCCATTTGCGCCTTTATCCCCGACATCATGCCGCGCAAGGCCGCAAAAGAGACCTTCTCTGCCAAGGTAGACAACGTGCTCACGCACCGCTTTACCGGCCCGCTCATCTTTGTGGGCATCATGTACGCCATCTACTATATCTCCATCAACACCGTGGGCGACTGGGGCACCGGTTGGGCAAACGATGTCCTCTTCGGGCCGGTAGTCGGGGGGTGGCTGGCAGGGTTCATCGGCAATGAGGCCGCCGGGGTAGAAGCCCTCACCATGTTCAGTGCCATATTGGCCATGATACTGGTGTTCCCCGCCATGCTGCGCCGCCTGCACGACCTCAACCTCAACGGGGCGTGGCTGTATATCATGATAGCCCCGTTCGTGCTGGAGTACGTATGCCCGCACCTGCCGGGCTACCTGCACACAGGGCTCATGTGGTTGCTCTATGCCGCCAATACCGTACTACTGTTGGCCTGCTTGGTACTGCCCGGCAAAAAAACGGCTAACAACTACGGCACGGCAGCAGTCTGTTTCAGCAAAAACCCCATGAAAATGACCGGCCGCGGCAGCCGTGCAGATTTTCTGGCCTGGTTTATCATCATGAGCTTGGTAGCCTTCGGTGTCGCCATGCTGGGCAGAACAACCTTAAATTGCAGCCCGCAACTGCAAAGCATTATTACGGATGGCATCGTAGCCGGCGTAGGGGCCGTGCTGGGTTTCCTGCCGCAAATGGCCGTGCTCTTCTTCCTCATGGCTCTGCTTGAGGATTGCGGCTACATGGCACGTGTAGCCTTTATGATGGACCGCCTCTTCCGCGCCATCGGTTTATCCGGCAAATCCGTTATCCCGTTGCTGGTATCCATGGGTTGCGGTGTACCGGGTGTTATGGCCACACGTACCATAGAGAATGAGAAAGACCGCCGCATGACGGTCATGCTCACCACCTTTGTACCCTGCGGAGCCAAGCTGCCCATCCTCGCCCTCATCGGTGCCATGATCGGACAAACCGCATCCGTGGCCACACTTGCCTACTTTGCAGGCCTGGGCTCCGTCATCTTGGGCGGCTACTTGCTGCGCAAAACTCACATGTTTGCCGGCAACTACACCCCCTTTGTCATGGAGCTGCCGGAGTACCACATACCGCGCGGTGTCAGCATCAACCTGCGTGCCATGGAGCGCTGCAAAGCCTTTGTCAAAAAAGCAGGCACCGTTATCTTCCTGGCCTCTGCCCTCATCTGGACCCTCACCAACTATAACTGGAGCTTCACCTACCTGCCCGAGCAAGAGGGCTTGCAGGGAGAGCCCATTAACCACGGCATGCTTGCAGATACCGGCAATGCCATTGCCCCCATCTTTGCCCCCTTGGGCTGGGGAGACTGGAAACCCGCCGTTGCCACCGTTACCGGCCTTATCGCCAAAGAAACCGTGGTAGCCACCTTCGGCCAGCTCTACCCCGCCGCAGAACAGGCTCACACCAACGAGGCCCAGCCCGCAGAGGCAGAAACCGCTGAAAACGCAGAAGCCCCCGCAGAGGATGCACTGCCGCGCAGCTGCGACCTGTGCAAAGCCAACGCCCTCTCTGCCCTCACCGTTGCCCTGTGGCGCACCGATGCCGAGACCCGCGCCTGCACCCCTGTTGAACCGCGAGAGGAGGATGAAGAAGAGGAAGCAGCCGAGCAAGTTGCAGACAACACGGATAAAGGCCTGCTGGACTACCTGAACGACGCCGTGGCATGGCTCTTCCCCGCCCCCGAGGAAGACGAGGAGACCGTGGGTGTGGCCACCAACGTGGCAGCAGCCGGTGCCTTCACCACGCTCAGCGCCATCTCCTTCCTGCTGTTTAACATACTGTGTGCCCCCTGCTTTGCCGCTTGCGGTGCCATCCGCAGAGAGATGAACAGCTCTCGCTGGACCCTGCTCGCCATCGGCTTCATGTGCATTTGGGCTTACATAGTGGCGTTCTGCACCTATCAAATCGGCCTCCTGTGCACCACGGGCGTGTTCGGCACGGGGCAACTGGTTGCCTGCGGTATCCTCCTGCTCATTCTGGTACAAGCCGTGCGCCCCAATCCCAATCAATCCGCAAAAGACTAATCCTTAACACCACCGCAACCACCAACACAACAGAGAACACTATGGCAGACGCTATCATCATCACCATTCTTCTGATATGTGCCTTGCTGGCCATCCGCTCCGTCCTCCGCAAAAAGGTCGGTAAGGGGGGCTCCTGTTGTGGCGGCGGTTGCGGGTGCGGCTGCGCCGGTTGCGATAAGGCCGAGCCCCCGCACCACAAAACACCCCATTAACCTTTTCTTCACCCCTAAAAGTTAGTTTTACCAAACAACACTGATTATGATGAAATACAATACCATACTCGCCATTGCCGCAGCCGGACTCATGACAAACGGCACCCTCGCAACAGAAACCGCCCAACGCGGTGAGATTCTGGAAGGCATCAACATGTTCACCCCGGAGGACGGCGACCCCGCCTACAAGGTGAAAGCCAATGAGGAGTTCGGCACCCAATGGGCGGTAGACGTAGCATACGGCTACTGGCACACCAATGGAGCAACGGCCAACAACCATAACAACTACATGCTGCTGCATGCCCAGCTCAACCAGCGCATTATAGAGGACAACCACAACGGTGGCACCTGGCTGCGCTTTGAGGTATCCGGCTCTTGGGGGCTCGACAAGCGCTCCGCAGCATCCGACAAACAGTTTGTGGATGGCGTGGGCGAGTTCACCGGCATGCATGCAGACATTTACGGCCCGCATGATTTTGTCATCCCCGAGCTTGCACTCATGCACTACTTTAACGGCAAGCGAGCCTGCCTCATTGCCGGTATGGTCAACATGACCAATTATTTTGATGCTGTGGGCCCTGCTAATGACTCATTCTCCGGGTTCACGAACGGGGCTTTCGTTAACTCCACCGTACTCGCCCTGCCGGATGCCAACTTGGGTGCCATTGCCCAGTTTGAAATTAATGACAAGAGCTACGCCATGCTCGGTGTCAGCCGAGAAACCACCGCCTACGGCTACAATCCCTTTAATGATGGCTCCTCCTACATGGTAGTGGGTGAGTACGGCCGCACCATTTTGGACGGCGCAGCCATCGTACGCATTAACCCCTTCTTCCGCCAAGTGGAAGAGGCAGACAAAAACCGCAAAAACGCCGGTGTAGCCGCCAGCATTGAATATGCCCCCTGCGATGAGCTCACCCTCTTTGCCCGCAGCGGTTTCGCTGCCAAGCAAGACCTCGGTGCCTCCTTCGACTTCTCCTGCGGTGCCACCTTCCAAGGCATCCCCGGCCGTGAGGATGACTTCGTGGGTCTCGCCTTCGGCGTGTTCAAAGGCACCAACACCGCGGATGAGCCCGCCACCAACAACCGTGAATACGTGCTTGAGGCCATGTACAGCCTCCAAATCAATGACTACTGGAAACTCGTTCCGCACCTCCAGTACATCAAAGACCCCGCCTACAGTGGCGAGTCGGATGCCGTCATCATGGGTGTACAAGCCGTCTTCTCCTTCTGATTCAATACCCTTTTGTGCTGTAACGTGTATGTAGAACCCGGCGGGTCGAGGGGAGTTTTCCCTCGGCCCGTCTTTTAACATGCTGTGCTGTGTTGAAACATGAAAGGCCTTGACAGATAAATTGGCAGTTATAGGCCTAGCACTGAAGGGCAAGCGCCCTTCAATATCACTACCCCGCAAGGTGGCATAATGTTGCGCCTTGAATTAAGGCTTTATATGTATTTACCCACCCATATTCAAGCCTCGCATTATGTCACCCCTCAACCGGGGTTCCGGTTTGTTTGTTATGTTTCCCCGGGGTTTCCGGCTTCGGCAAGCCTACGCCGTGACAAGCCGCCGCAGAGCGGCTCCACCACCGGGCTACCATATTTCGCCCCTCGCCGGGGCTCTGATTTCGGCGGGCATTCGCCCCGCTGGGAGGCTGTTGCCCATTTGCCACGTATGGCAAATGGGGTGAAATTTCGCTACGCTCAGTGAGGGAAAGACCCAGCGAGCGTTAGCGAGCGGAATTTGCAGCCCCGGTGAGGGGCGGCATAAAATAGCCCGGTGATGGAGCTGCTTTAGCAGCGGAATCCCGGGGAAACCGGAACAACCCAAAAGGAACCCCGGCAGGGGTGGCATAATGCGAGGCTTAAACCTTAACGATGAATGTAAAATCAGAGTGACATTATAGTTTGACATCATCGATATTACATGTTATAGTGACGCTTGCATGAGAGATACCTATTCAAATATTTACCTGCACATTATTTTTCATATAAAAAATATTGAATCGC
>SUVJ01000074.1 GCA_015062045.1 Akkermansiaceae bacterium | reverse complement strand
TTTCGCCTCCGGCTTCCTTCCCACCCCACATTACTGTGACGCAGTTGCCTTTGGCTATTTGATTCCGCCCTGTCAGCGGCTCATTGGGGCCTTTCACCCCAGTTACGTGTCATGCCTGACGTACAATGATACAACAGGCTGTGGGGGTGCCCCGCAGCCTGTTTTTTTGAAACGGAGCAGAGGAAAGCCCCCCATAAAATAACGAATTAAGGGCCGGAGGGAGATTTTTTTCTTGCCTATTGGACAAAGTATGAGATACTGAACAGAGAGCGTATGCAAGAAGAAACAGATAATTTTTATAAAGAACCGAGCAAGCAGGAGTGGCGCGGTTTCTGGACTCTTGTTGCCGTGCAGGCACAAAATGCATTTAATGAGAAAGCCGTTCAATTTTTGCTCATCCCGCTGGGAGTATGGTTGTGGGGTGGAGATGCCAGCACGCTGGAGTACATATTGGGAGCCATTTTTGTGCTGCCGTACATATTATTTTCACCGTTGGTGGGGTGGCTTACGGACTGTTTTTGTAAGACACGCATTATACAGGTGATGAGCATATTCCAAATTGTGGTGATGAGCTGCATGCTGTTTTGCTTTTACCAGCATGACATGGAGGCCGCCATACTCTGGTTTGCGGTATTTGCCACACAGGCCACCATATTGAGCCCGGCCAAGAAGGGAATTGTCAAAGATTTGTTGGGGTCTCGCTACATTGGGTTCGGCAGTGGCATCATAGAGATCAGCATGGTATTTGTGCTGTTGCTGGCGCAAATAGGCGTGTTCTTTTTGTTCAGTTGGTTGTTGGATACCTACTATGCAGAAAACGCCTTTGCGATGGCAGAGCAAGAGGCCGGTTGGTACGCGGTGATACTGCCCACATGGGTATTTGTGAGCTTGGCATGCGTGGTGGCGGTGGCCTCCATTTGGTTGCCCTCTTACCCCAGCCACCAAAAGCAGAAGTTCAGCTGGAGCTTGCTGTATGAGCACTTTGTGCAAATCAAGTACCTGTGGAGGGAGCGTTTGCTGCGCCTCAGCGAGCTGGGCATTGCGTATTTTTGGTGTTTGGCGGGCTCTCTGTTCCTGATTCTGATTCAGATAGCCAAGGACCTACACCCCACAGATACCGCAGCCTTCTCCCTGCAATGCGGCATTTTGATGGCATGGCTGGGTGGCGGCGTGATAACGGGTGGGGCTATAGCCTCTTGCCTGTGCCGCGGTAAGACAGAGCTGGGGTTGATACCGCTGGGGGCCATTGGTATTACAGTAAGCACGTTCATGCTCACTGTGTTGGATGCATCCTCGACCTACAACCACGTGTTTCTGTTGCTCACGGGTGCATTCGGGGCTATGTATTTGGTACCGCTCAACGCCTTTTTGCAAGACCACTGCGACCCCGCCAACCGTGGCAACATTATAGCTGCGGGCAACCTGATAGACAACCTCATGGGCTTGGTGGCCGTAATCCTGATGTGGCTGATGCACCAGTGCGGGGCCACCCCCAACACGCAGTATTTTGTGCTCTTCCTCATGAGTGCCTTCATCATGATAACAACGCTGCGCCTGATACCCAGCGACTTTATACGCATGATAGGCATTTGGGTGATGAAGCTCTTTTACCGCCCGCGTGTTATTAACGGCAACCGCATACCCGAGGTAGGCGGGGCCCTGCTGGTGTGCAACCACGTAACGTATGCGGACGCCCTCTTCCTGACCATGGTGTGCCCGCGCCCCATCCGATTTGTGGTGGCAGAGGAGTTCATGGGCACCAAGCTGCTCGGTTGGGCGTTAGAAATTTTCAACTCCCTGCCCATCTCCAACAAGAACCCGAGGGAGGCTATTACCGCGGCAGCACAAGCCATTGAGAACGGGGACCTCATCTGCATATTCCCTGAGGGGCAGCTCACGCGCAGTGGTTGTCTTACCCCCATACGCCGTGGTATGGAGCTCATTGCACGCAGGGCGCACGCACCTGTCATCCCCATATACATGGATGGCGTGTGGGGCAGCATCTTCTCTTATTACCGCAACCGTTTCTTCTTTACCCCACCGTTCAAGCTGCCGCGCCAGCTGCCGTACTCTTACACCGTTGCGGTGGGTGAACCCCTGCCCGAGGGGTTCAACACCAAGACCGTGGTATGCACGTTCCGGGACTTAGCGGCCACCTGCCTGGAGAACTCCGGCGGCGGACGCCGAGAGCGCCTCATCCGCACCCTGGAGCAAACCGGGCGCAGGGCTGTGGTGCATTACGGCAATTTCTCCCTCAACGGCATTCAGGTAGCAGGGGCGCTCATCGGCCTGCAAATACCGGAGGCCTACCCGGAGCCCATCCGCAAGTGGCTGGGGCTGCTCATTAAAGGCACGCGAGACCTGGTGGCCCTTAACCGCATGTGGATGAATGTGGACCAAGTGCGCCGTGTTAACGCGCTTAAAGAGGGCCGCCACCCCCTGCTCACCACCGTGGGGCATGATGAGCCGCATGAGTTTATCCTGGGTGTGCTGTGGCCCATCATCACCCGCACGCAGGTTTACCTCATTGAAAATGAGAAAGCGCAAATACCGGAGAACATTTCACAGCTGGTAGGCAGCACGCACATGCGCCGCATTCTGTTGGAGTCCGTGCCCCCGCGCCAAGTACCGTTCTTTGATTTCAGTAACCGCGCGGACCTTGCCACGGCCAACACGCGCTGGCGCCCCTGCTTTGCCACGCCCGATGGCATCATCTTGGCCATGAGCATGGCACACAGCACCTATAAAGTGCCCGACGGCACTAAGCAGCGCGGCATGCAAACCCGCACGCGCGGTATCCTTTTGCCCTGCTTCAGGGTGCAACTGCCGGCGGATGAGGAAGACGGCTTGGTGGTCTCCGGCCCCAGCCTGGTGTCCGACTACGCGCTGCCCAATAAATTGTATATGGATGAAAGCGGTTTCCTGAAGCAATTGTTCTGATGTAACGGTATACATTAATCATTACGGGACTCGGGGTTTCGAGTCTCGCCTGTGGCTCGCTTTCTACGCCCTCACCGGGTGAGATTTGCCCTGCGGGGGTGTGATATTGATGGGCTGTCGCCCTTCAATAATCAGTGCGTAAACAGCATTTTGTAGGGGGAGTGGGGGGAGAATTAGGGCTCCGGCACGGGTAAAAACGCCCCAAAGGGGAAGAAAACCCGTGAAAAGTGCCTGCGGAAGGTACGGAAGTGTTGACGCAACGGGGGGAGGTGGTGCATGCTGGCTGCATGTCAATACGTATCAAAGAGTGGGGCATGCAGCACGCCCCGAGTAGCACGGTGAGGATTCCCGTGGAGGGGCTGCACGGTTGGGTAGATGCCACGGAACGCCTGGGCAGCGGCATGGTACATGCCGTGTTGGGGGCAGACCAATTACTGCAAGCCGAAAAACAAATAACCGCCGGTGGTGAGCTTGCCGCGTTCTCAGAGCAACTGCACCGCATTGGCAATGAGACCGCTGCCGAGCTGGCAGACAAGACACCACAAGATTGGGATTACGCTTGGCAGGCAGCCAGCACCCCGAGAATTGCCGAGGCCGTGGCCGCTTTACCGCCGGAGGCCCGCCCGGCCGCGCAAGAGCTGGCAGAGGCCTTCAATGCCCAAGCATCCCTGCGCGCGCAGCGGGACCAAAAAGTGCAAGCCATTGAGCAAGCACGCCGGCATTGGCAACAGCGTGTGGATGAAGCCGTGGAGACCGGCGATGCGCAACGCGCCGAGCAATGGTTGCAAAGCGGCGCGGGCATATTTGTTCCGCAGCAAGAGCTGGAGCAGCGCAAGCAACAGGCCGGCAGCAATGCGTGCAAAATGCGCTGGCTCAAGGCCGCGCAGGCAGATGCCACCCAAGCTTTGGCGGACTACCTTGCCGCCACCCCCGAGCAACTGCCCGCAACAAGAGAAGACAACACCGCCTTGGCAGAGCACATGCAGCAGCAACGGCAAACCTGCCGCATGGAGCTGGCACAATCATTTTTGCAAGGCAAAACCCACCCGCACGAGGAGCTGCAAAAAGCCCTTGCCGCAGGCATTTTAACACAGAGCGAATACGAGCAGGCCTGCACCACCCCGCGCAAGCTCAGCCCGGCAGAGCAAATTGACTGGATGCGCCGCATGGACGAATGCTCAGACGATGAACCGGAGAAAATAAACCTGCAAATGGCATTGGGCACAGCCCCCATGGACGCGCAGACCCGCCGCCACATGTTAACACGCGCTCGCTTGGCAGAAAAAATACCCACGGAGGACCGCCGCGCTTTATCCCGCCGCCTGCTGCATTTGTATGCAACGGGCGGGTTTGGCTGCCCGCAGGATGCCGAGGCCCAACAACGCCTGTGCACCTTGCAGCGCACAGGCCTGCCGCTGCTGGCAGAGCAAGGCAGTGAGGCTGCGGCAGAGTGGCTGCAAAGTATCAGTGCCCCATGCGATGCCTGGGTTTGTTTTTCAGATTTTGCTTAATAACCACCATGAATACAGATAATATGAGCCCCATAGATAAAGAAGCCCCCACCACCACCGCAGCCGCAGCCGCAACGGTGCTCACCCCACCTGCCCCGCAACCCGCCGTTGCAGAAAAACCCGCGGCCCTGCAACTAAACGAGCAAGAGCAGGATATTGCACGCAAAACACAGCTGCATTGGCGCCACCTGCTGACGGGAGATGCCGCCACCGTGCCGGATGAAGTGCGCCGCCGCGCCGGGGCAGATGCCGCAGATTTATCCCCCGATGAGCGGGATTACCGCATCTACTCCACCATCAACCGCTCTTGGTATGCGGACCACCGTGACACCACCAAAGAAAAAGTACGCGCAGAGTGGCCTGCCCTGCGCCGCCAACTGGCGCAGGAGCTGGAGGTAGCGGATGACGAGCGAGAGGTATTTATGGCTCTATCCGCCCGCCATGATGAGGAGAAACTGCGCATGGCCGCACGCACGGCATACGAGCGCAGCTACCAAGCCGCCCTCTGTGGGCAAGGCATGCCGGACTTGCAGGATATCACGCAGCCCCTGCCCGCAGAGTACCGCCACGCGGCCCACACCGTGGCTGCACAAGCCGCAGCAGAGGCGCAAGGCGTGCGCGAGCAATATTGGCCGCTGGTGGCTGAGCTGGCAGAGGGCATGCACGGCATTGCCGCGTTGGAGGAGAACTTTGTATCTGCCCCGCAATTTCTGGCATCTGCGCCCTCACTGGTGTCTGCCGTAGACACCTTGGCAGAGCTGCCCGGGCAAGAGCGCCAACTGGTGCTCGCCCTGGCCGTGCAAGAGAGCCGCGCCCGGCGCAGTGCAGAGGCAGGGGGAGAGTCGGAAGAGGGCTTGGGCTCTCGCCTGGTGCGCGGGCTCCGGCGCGGGGCGGCATCCTTGGGTATGGGCATGTTGCAAGGTGTAAACCACTTGGGCATTGCTACGCTAGACAACATAGGTGCCCGCCTGGATACCCCCACGGGGCACGCCATGCAGCAAACAGCCGCCGCTTGGGATAAACGCCTGCAAACCCTGCGAGAGATCCGCCACGCCACGCAGCAACAACTTATCCCCTTGGTAGGCCCTAACACCCCGCAGGCAGAGGATTACCTGTTGCATGCGGCAGAGGCCATACCGGCGGCCGTGCTGGCTTGCGCCGGTGGTGCGGGCTTTGCCTCGCTGACCGCTGCCGGCATGGGAGATGCCGTGGCAGAGGCACGCCTGCGCTCCCCCGAGACCCCGCAGCAGTTTCAACTGGCAGCCGGTGTGGTGGGTGGCGCGGTGCAGGCCTCCATTTACATGGGTATCAGCCGCATTGGCGGGCAATTGCTGGAGAAGAGTGTCAACAATTTTCTGAAAGCCCGCGGGCACGGCGGCAGAGCCTTCAGCTGGGCAGCCCTCAACTCTATGGCCGGTATGACGGCAGAGGGCGTTAAACTCATGCTGGCCGGCAAGGTTGCTACAGCGGCAGAGGCCGGCTTGCAAGAGCTGGCCTCCAAAGCGGCAGGCACGGCATCCGGCATTAATTGGCAAGAGTTCGGTGATAATTTGACGGATGTGGAGGCCAACATGAGGGAGGCCGCTGCCTTGCTGCCGTTTTTGCTCATTGGCTCGGGGCGCGTTGCCCTGCGCCACTTCCGCGCCCCCCACCAAATCGTGGGGGACGGCACCCGCCTGCTCGACTGGGGCGTTCCGGAAAAAGACGTGACACAAATACTCAACGAACGAGACATCAACCGCAAGGGAGAGCTTTTGCGCCAAGCGCTCACGGGCTCCAAAATGTGGTCCGGCCCCGGTTTCATCATAGATGCCATCAAAGCCCTGCGCCTGCTCAACGGGGATTACTTTAAGGGCTTTGAGTCGCCCGAGGTGGTGAGGGATTTTCTGAAACTGCCGGCAGAGGCATCCGTCATCAAACGGGCAGACTATGGGGAACGCACGCACGAGGCCATACTCAACACCCCCAACCACGCCGCAGACCGCTACGGGTACAAGAGCCCCCGCCACAGCACGCGTTTTAAAAATGCCCTGGCACTGTGGGATGAGTGGTGGACCCGCTCTCACATCAACGCCTACAGCTCGCGCATTCAACTGGGGGAGTGGCAATTGCGCAGCGGTGCAGACACCGTACGCTATGAACGCACCACCCGCTATTTGCAAGAGCTCAACAGCGGGCACGATAAAGTACCGCGCCGCATGCAACCCATGGGCACATACGCCCCCAATGCAGAGCGAGAGCGCCGCGCCCTGCTGCAAGACCGCGTGGCGGAGCTGCAGGACCTCTCCTACCAGTTTCTCATGAACATCAACACGCCGGAGTCCATGGCGGCTAAAGACATTGGCCTTGAACGCATGAGAAAAGATGCCGAGCGCACACGTGAAGAGTTTTTGGGCAACATCGGCAAAACATTGGTAAATGCCGGCTTGGGCATGCCCACAGATGAGAACATGGCCAAGTTTTGCGACTGGTTTCAAGGGTACTACATGCGCAAAAAATACAGAGAGCGCACGCGCGGAGCCCGCATTGACTGGATACGCGATGTACCGCCGGATTTTTTGCGCAAAATGAGCGAGCACGCCCCGCAACATGAGCACTTGGCCTACACCCCCTACCCGGAGCTGCTGGAGGCATACAGAATCTACCTGGGAGTAAGAAACAACACAGAGCTGTTGATAGAGCTGCTACCCATGACGGAGGATTTTCAGACGGCTCTTTCGCGCGGTATGAGCCCCGCACAAGCCTACAGTTACCTGGCAGAAAGAGAGCTGGGCTACAAGGCGGAAAACCTCAAAAATTTCCCCACGGAGCAGGTGGAGCAATCCATCAACATCACCCCCATGGAGGAGTACACCCGCATGAACGAGGCCCGCTGCCGGGACTTCATGCTGCTCACGGGCGCAACACTTGAGGAGCAAACCGGGGACGACGGGCAATGCTACCGCAGCTTACGCCGCCCGGACGGCACGTTCTCCCGCTGGCATGAAAGTGCCGCTTTTGCCATGAATGATGTGGCCGCCAATGCCGCCCTCACCTTCCTGCCGCTCGGCAAGGGGATTCACCGGCAGCTGGCAACTCAGCAAACGGATTTAACCCGCCTGCCCCTGGCCGGGGACCACGAGTTCTCGGGCTTTGACCAACTGTGCCACCGCGCCATGCAAGATCTCACCGCGCATTGGATGGAGTCTGCCCCATACCTGCAACCCGGCTTGCGTACGGAGCGCCTGCGCTACCGCTTTATGCGCAACCGCAGCTACGGCAGCGGCATCAGCCCCGTTTACCGTGCAGACGGCGCAGAGGAACAACCCTACCTCACCTTTGATATTCACACCACCGCCACCCCGGTGGGGTTGGCTACGGCGCGCTTCTTCACCTTCTGGCAGCGCATGCTCAACTCTGCCTCCATACTGCCGCAAAACGCACTCTCCTTTCTGGAGCTCATGGGGCAACATTGGGAGCAGGAGGTAGCCGCCCTGCCCCCGCCGGAGGCCTCCCCCGGGCACCTCAGCCGCGTGGCAGATTTGATGGCGCGTTTTACCCTGCAATACTTCATGGTGAAACTGCCGCAGCTCAACCTGCCGCCCAGTGTCAAAGAGTGGGTGGGCTATGCCGCCTTTTGTCCGCCCGTGGAGGATGGGCAGCCGGGTATGCCGGAATCCGTACAGCTGGGTAAAACTCACTCCGGCATCATACGCTGGAGCAACAGGCGCGTGGCCGCCGCCCTGCGGGAGCAATTGCAACAAATTGACACCCTGCGCCGAGACTATGCAGACACCGCCCTGCCCGACGGCGAGATTCACGAGCTGATGCAACGCGCCCTGGGGCTGGATGCCGCCCACAACGCAGAGCAAGCCTGGTGCTACCACTATGCCGGGGCGGCTGCCCTGCAAAACGCACCGCAGTATATTCAGAATATCCTGAAATCCCCGCTGAAGGCATGGCTGAATACCGCGCCCGAGGCGCAGCACCAACTGCGGGAATACATGCAGGCGTTTTTAGAGGCCACCCCGCCCATCACCGTGAGAGAGGGAGAAGACTACATGAGCGCCGCCATGGCTAATTTGGATGCCGTGTTGGCCCAACACCCGCAGTTGCATTACCTGAGCCCCGCCGGGGGCAATAGGGAGCGTATCTTAACGCTTACCCTGCCCGAGCAAACATGGCAAACAGAGCTTCTGCCGGAGGAACCCGCCTACCAAGAACAGCCGTTCCCCTACACCGGGGCGGTGCAAGAGCGCGCCTTTTTCTCAGACACCGCCGCGGCGCATTACCCGCAGCTCAACACCCCGCAAGTGCAACACGCCATGCAATTTTTAGACATGCTGCGCGCCTACCCCGGCAACATACCGTATGCCACCCAAAACGGCATATACTGGCGTGAGCTGGCATACGGCGGCAAAAACGGCAAGCCCCCTGCCGGGTTAGAGCAACACCGCCGCGTGCGCCCGTTGGCAAGTGTGATACGCCTGCTCAAAGAGGTGCATGAGCTGTGCGAAAACAAGCAAACGGATTTCATCAACATTTGCGGTATTCCCCTGCCCAAGCTGAGCGAGCAAGAGCTTGCCTGCCCGGCCATACAGGGCATAAGCGTATACCGCCAAATGCAACATGGGCATAAATGGCGCAGCATAACACACCTGTGCCGCCTGATGCCCGGCGACCGCTCTGCCCCGAGCCACCGCGAGCGCTCCCCCTATGTTACCGAGATTCGGGAGGGCATTTACCTGGGTGACACCGCCGCCCTGAGCAAGGTGGCAGACCCCATAAGCTGCATGGTGCCCCTGCAACAATACGCCCACCTGCCCCACCGTAAATATGGCGAGGCTAACACAGACAAACGCTTTGCAGACATTGTGGACCACGCTTTGGATAATCTGAGTGCCCTGGCAGATAAAGACGCAAGCTTTATGGAGCACCGCTTTTGCGGCGGGGTATCCCTTACAGAGCTGCTCATGCGCTTGTTTGAGGACAGCAATTTCGGCGGTGGTATACTGGGGCGCGCCGGGGTGCAGGAGCAATCCCCCCAAGCCCTGCGCCTGCTACGCCTGGCTGCGGACCTTATCTCTTGCATTGCCGCCCCGCAACAGGCGGAGCATCCGCAAGCCGTTAAGGCGTTTAAACGCTTGCAAAATACCGTGCAACGCCTGCAAAAAGATAAACCGCAGCGCAGCATTCAACAAAGACTCTTGCTGCGCAGTGCTCAACTTCTGAAAGAAAAGATAGACAATGCAACCACAAACCACCCATAACCCGGCAGTATCTCCCTTGGGCAGCAGGCTCAATGACCCGCTGTGGCGGCTGCACCATTTGTATTGGATTGAGAATAAGGCAGGCCACCTGCAACGCTTCAAACCCAATGCAGCGCAGTTACGCCTACACCGTAATTTATGGTACCGCAACGCCGTGCTCAAAGCGCGCCAGCTGGGTATCTCCACCTATGTGGCCATGCTCATGCTGGACCGCTGCCTCTTCACGCCGCATTTTCACGCAGGTATTATAGACAAAACCCTGCCCGATGCCGAGCAGAAGCTCGAAAAACTGCGCTTTGCGTGGGAGCATTTGGATTACCTGCCACCCCATGCCACAGAGCAAGACCGCGCCTTGGCCTGCTTGGGCGCAATGCTCAAGCAGCAATCGGGCATGCAAAAGCGCAACGAGTGGCACCCCGTGGCAGATGCCCGCACTCGCCTGGCTTTTGCCAACGGCAGCGATGTGCGCTTGGGTACCACCCTGCGCGGCGGCACCTTGCAGCTCTTGCATGTGTCTGAGCTTGCCCACGTTTCCGTGCACGCCCCATGGCGTGCACGAGAAATACGCACCGGTGCCATCAACACCGTGCCCGCAGACGGCACCATTATACTGGAAAGCACACACGAGGGCGGCCGCTACGGCGTAAATTACGAGATGACCCTGCGCGCCATGGAAAACACAGCAAAAGCGGCAGAGCTCTCACCGCTGGACTTCCGCTTCTTCTTCTTCAGCTGGGCAGATAACCCGGACTACGCGCTGCCCGGCAAAAGCCATTGGCCGGACACCATGGCAGAGTACTTTGAAAAGCTGGAGGCCCAACACGGCATCACCCTGCAACCCGCGCAAAAACGCTGGTATAGCCACATGGAGCGCACCATGGGTGCCGCCATGCGCCAAGAGTACCCCACCACCCCGGATGAAGCCTTCTCCACCGGCAACGACGGCGCTATATACGGCACGCAAATTGCCCTGCTGAGAGAAGCCGGGCGCATTGGTGCCGCCTTTACTTACAATGCAACAGAGCCACTGTACACCGCTTGGGATTTGGGCTTGAGCGACCACACGGCCATTTGGCTGGTGCAATACTACGGCGGGGCGGTATACTGGCTCAACCACTATGCCGCCAACCAACAACCGCTGGAGCACTTTGCCGCCCATATTCATGCCTGGCAGCGGCAATACGGCCCCATTGCCACGCATTTTTTGCCGCACGATGCCGCGCACCGAGACCCGCACGGGCAATCATACGTAGAGAGCCTGGCGCATTGCGGTATTACCGCCGTGCGTGTGGTACCCCGCACCCCGGATATTTGGCGCGGCATTAACAACCTGCGCATGCTGCTGCCACGCAGCTGGTTTCACCGGGATACCCTGGCACAACGCCTCAATGCACGCGGGCAGAAAGAGCCCTCCGGCCTCACCTGTTTAGAGATGTACCACACCGCCCCGCCATCCCCCAACGGGGTGGCGCATGACACCCCCGTGCACGATGCCGCCTCTCACTCCGCAGATGCCGCACGCATGTTCGCAGAGGCCCTCAGCCACGGCCTCGTCACCCCCATGTGCTATGCCAAAAAACGCGCCAGAATGTAAAATAGCGCATACGGGTAATTAGGCACATGGCAATTTGCAGGAGATAACAGCGTGTTTTTTTCGTTCGTAGCGCGGGACTTCAGTCCCAACTAAACAGCGTAGCCTCAATATTTAAAAACGGGGCTCATAGTCCCGCGCTCCGAGAAAATTAATTATCTCTCCCCCCAGGGCAAACGCATTAGACAATGAACCCGGTAAGTCCATTATTTACAATGTACAATTTACCATTTACAATTTTAGAATAAAACATCGGCCTGAGTGCAGCACGAGGTTTTATGACCTC
>SUVJ01000073.1 GCA_015062045.1 Akkermansiaceae bacterium | reverse complement strand
TGCGCAGATAAATTCGATTTCGTCTGATTCTAATGTAGAAGTGGCTTGAACTTGGCAAGCGTTACCTTTTGATAAATTTGAATTAATAGTTGTTTTACCGGATACAATCAAATTAGCAACATCGCCCACGTATTCGCCCAGTTGCAAACGATTGACGGTTAAATTACCATCCACTTTTTTAGTGCCACTTCTGAAGAAGATTTCCTCATGCACTTCATCTGCCTGTGCTACAGTTGCAACACAAACTGCTAAGAGAGAGCTTAAAAAAATTGTTTTTTTCATATTGATGTTCATGTTTGACAGTTGGATTCTACAGTATTTTGAATGCTGTAGATACTATTTCTATTTAAAAATTAGTTTATTAATTTTTTCGAAAAATGAAAATAATCTTATTTTCAACCCGCTTTTTTTAGCAAAAAAGAAAAAATATCAACTATTTTCAACTTTTATGCTTGCATCAGCATTCAAAAAGCAGAACCCCACAAAAAATGAAAATCAAGAAAAGAAAAAATAAACAGATGGCGAAGCATCGTCACTTGAGCATCAAACGAGAAGAAATAGCCGCCCTGGAGCTACTGAAAAGCACGGGTGTGCCGATAGTAGAAGCTGCGCAGGTTGCATGTGCAACGGTACAAGTGGCTAAGCGGCGCGAAGCGTCGGGGCACGGAATAACAGAAAGAGCACAGCAAGTTTTATACGCCGGGCTTGAAATGCTGGAGCAACAGGAGCACACCGTAACCTTACAGGAGGCAGCTTGGGCAAGCGTGGAGGCACGCAAAGGGCTGCGCCCTACCACAAGACGAGATTTGCGGCATTTTGTGCGGAGAATTTTACGTGTAGAAGAGTTGGCGAATAAGCACCTGCGCTCATTTACAACGGCAGATTGCAAGAGAATACTCTCCACAGCCTTCGGCAGCAGCCCGAGCAGTTATAAAAAGGGGCGTGCTGTATTAAGCAGCATCTTCAACTTCGGGATACGTAATGAATGGGTGGATAACAACCCGGTTTCGCGCATCGAAATACCCAAAATACAGGAAAAGCCCATTGAGCCGCTTACTGCAGAGCAGGTGGAGAAACTGCGCCAAGCTGCCGATAGCCCTAAGTTTAAGGATATGCGTTTTTCATTGATTTTAATGCTATATGGAGGGATCCGGCCGGCGGAGGTGAGCCGCCTGCAACCCGGGGATATTAACCGGGAGGAAGGGCAAGTCATTATACGCCCTCACACCAGTAAAACGGGGGGCGGACGCGCTGTACCCCTGCGAGGCATGCGGGGTATCAGCAAGAGGGACTGCTGCATACCCCGTAACTGGAAACGTAAATGGAAAGCTTTGCGGCGGGCAGCCGCTTTTCGCCACTGGGTGCCGGATATTTGCAGACACACCTTTGCCTCTTACCATGCCGCCATGTTTCGCAATTTACCGGAGCTTCAATTAGAGATGGGGCACCGCGATACCTCCCTGATGCGCAGCCGTTATATAACACCAACCGGTAAAAAAGAAGCAGAGTTATTTTGGAAAGGCGCTGTACGATAGATGGAAATTGGTAGGGGGGGGATAGTAAGCCGTAGGCGAGCGGAATTCTCAAAGCCCCGCATAGGCAGGGGTTCCGCCGCTGTCGCGGCTCCACGCCCGGGCTACCATATATCGCCCCTCAACCGGGGCTCTGATTTCGGCGGGCATTCGCCCGCTGGGTATCCCCTACAAATTGCCATTTGGCGAGTTTTTCGAGGTTCCCAATTTTACGTTTGGCTTGCTATTCTGTTAAAGCTGATGTATACTGGGCGGCATGAAGCCACTCAACAAATTAGGTGAACAGAAGATGGAGGACGGCAGCGTATGGGAGCTGTGGGAGCGAGACGGTGAGTTGTCCTTACAGCACGACGGTCTGCCCTGCGCCTCTTCTTTTACCCACGGCAGTGAGGAATCTATGGCAGAGATGGCCACAGCCCCCATTACACGAGCCGCCCAGCCGCAAATTATGATAGCCGGTGTGGGCTTGGGCTATGGCTTGGCCAAGGCCATGGATTGTCTGCGCCGGGAGAAAGCACGCTTCATTGTGGCAGAGCCCGTAGCCGCCGTGGTAGAGTGGAACCGCCTGTACAGCGAGAACGCCCCCCTGTGGGCAGACCCCCGTGTGCAGCCCGAGATTGCCCATGCGGCAGATTTATGCCGCAAGCGCACGGGCTCCCTGCATGCCATCTTGCTGCGCCATGTACACGCCCGCTGCGAGCTGAGCGTGGCAGATGCCCAAGCCTATTTCAATGCCCTTAAAGGCGGCAGCTTACTGGCCATCACCGTAGCACGGCGGGACAAGCGACTGGAGTCCACCCTCATGCGTGCCGGGTTTGAGATAAGCACCACCCCGGTGCCGGCTTCCTCTCGCGGCAAACAGCAGCGCATGCATATTCTGGTGCTGGCTCGCCGTGGGCGTTTCGTACCCTTTGCAGAGCGCAATAAATAACCCCGTTATCCGTTATCATGAGCCTGTTCAGCAACGGTAGAGCCTTTCACAGCTTAGATGCCAGAGAGCAGCACCGCACCACGCGCTCTGTGGGCATACGCCGCCTGCTCTTTGTATCCGGCGTTATCATGCTTTGTTTTGTGGCCTTTTTAGGACTTACCGTTGTGCTGTTGCCCATGCTTGACCTGCGCGCCGCCGAGCAAGAGCGCGACCGCCGACTCATGGATTTGCAAGCCACCCTTGCAGAGGAAAAACGCCAGCGAGACATTTGCACCGCCCTGGAGCGCGACCCCGAATTCAATGAAGCCATGGCACGCGATAAAGGCCTTGCCCACCCGGATGAAAGCGTTATTCATATCACGCCCGTTAAACCGAACGCAGCACCGGTAAAGCCTGTGAAAAGAGCTGATTAATAGGAAGTACAAGGCACAAAGTGTTGAGATAGCAGGTTTGCGCCTAAGGATAGACAAGTTGGGCTCAAGCATTGCTGATACTTTGTAAATTGGGGACCTCGAAAAACTCCGGGGCCCCCTCAAATTGGTAGTTGTGTAGTAACATACGAAATCCGAAATACGAAATACGAAGTAAATATAGTTCGGCTCACAGCTACGGGAAGTCTCCCTTGCTGTGAGCAAAATAAGCATTGCTATCTCAACGCTTACTGCCGTAATTACACCGGTAACTTATGCAAGACTTTGCAACATTGCGCCGCAGGCGCCTAACTTTAAAATTCGTATTTCGTATATCGTAATTTGTATTTACAAATTGGTAGTTGTGGGGGAGACCCCGCGAGCGTAAGCGAGCCAAACTATTGAGCCCCGGTGAGGGGCGCCATAGAATAGCCCGGGCGTGGAGCCGCGCCAGCGGCGGAACCCCGGGAAATATGCAAAAATATATGCGAACCCCGTGAGGGGTGGCATAATGTTGCGCTTTGAATTAAGGCATTATATGTATTTACCCCCCATATTTAAACCACGCATTATGTCACCCCTCAACCGGGGTTCCGGTTTGTTTGTTCCGGTTCCCCGGGGTTCCGCCGCTACCGCGGCTCCACCACCGGGCTACCATATATCGCCCCTCCGGGGCTCTGATTTCGGCGGGCATTCGCCCGCAGGGTATCCCCTACAAATTACCATTTGTAGGTGTGAGCATCTCAATCCATCGCAGAGGCTTTGCTTGCTTCGTATTTTGTATTTCACATTTCGTACTTTCAAGCCCCCTTGTGGGGCGAAATAACATAGGCAGGCGGTCAAGCGTGCACGCAGTGCGCGCGCGACCCCTGCTGGCTATCAAAAATAATATAGAGCCCGACGAGCAACGCGAGGAGGCCGACACAGTCCCCACGAGGGGTGTTAACCCCGAGATACCCCTCGCTTCGGGCTCACGCCCTGCGCTATATACATCTGTCGGCCTCGTCGTCAACGCTAACGCGCCGACGCCTCGGGCTCGGGGGTGTTTTCTTTCGTTTAGCAGGGGCTTACGCCCCTGCCTAAGCTATTTCGCCCCCATGCGGGGGCTATCAAATTCGGCGGGCATTCGCCCGCGGGTACGATATTTTTTATTTCGCCCCTCACCGGGGCTCAAAAAGTCGGCTCGCTAACGCTCGCTGACTCTCCCCCACAACTCCCAATTTGTAGGGGTGCCGGAGATCCGTAGGATGCAAGATAAATAGTTTTTGTTGAGTTTTTAGAGATGCCCAAATTGTAAATCTGTAAATGGTAAATCCCTTCGGTGTCATAAAAAGGGGAATATACCCGTTTTCTGCTTGCTAGGTGGGGTGAAATTTAGCATAATGAGAGTGCGAAATAACACATACACCCTTTCGTTTACACAACCTTTTCCTCATTAAACTATTATGAAACCACTTTACATTACGGCCTGCATATTGGCAGCCCTTTGCAACACGGTGCCGGCATACGCAACAGGCACCCAACATGTTGTAGGTATGCCCATTGCGCAAGAGCTCACGCCCGATATCCGTGTAACCGGGCTCAGAGAAACCATTACAAAAGACACCGAAATTACCATCAGCTTTGACACCCCCATGGTGGCAGAGGATGCCGTGAACACCGCCCCGACAGAGGGGTATTTCAACATCCGTTACGCGCAGAATGACAGCCCCGTAGAGTACGTTGCCAAGTGGGTATCCGAGTCAGAAATCAGCATCACCATTACCGCAGCAACACAACCGTTCACTATCATTTGCGTGGAGGTGCCGGAGGGCGTCAAAGACCTTGAGGGGCACACCCACAACGCTGCAACTCTTAATCGCTGCAGCTCCGAGAGCATAGAGCTTCACTACACAGGGGCATACAGAGACCCGCAAGTCATTTTCATTGGCGGCAAGAATCGGCAGGATATTGAGGCTTTGGAGCAACGCATCAAAACCCTCTATTTCTCATTGGGGGATAAAAAACTGCCCGCAGAGTTTCGGCCCGCCACGGCTGCGGATGCCGTAGCCCACTGGGCGGCATACGATGATGCCTTCTCATGGGATATGGAGGACCAAAATGCCGAGGCCATGGCCAAGCTGGCACCGGATACCGTGTTACCCCACACTTGGGTGTGCGAGGTACCGGGCTACCCCGCCGATGGTCAGGAGCTCAAACTCATCATGCCGGCGGTAAGAAACACCTACACCGCAGAGGAGTACACAGACCGCGAGCTTTACAGCAAGACAGCCCACAACCCTGATGTTTCTTTGTCCAACACCTGCGAGGCAGCGGGCAAGCACACCATTTATGCAGGGCTGCAAGTGCCCGGCCAAGCGGAGAACCTGCAGGCACTGCTCAACAGTTTGGAGTGGTATGCACTGGATTATCGCCACAATGACACCCCCGTACGCATGCAATGGGTAGATGGTGCCCTGCGCACCCGTATACGTGGGCAGGAGATCGTTATCCGCATTGATGAACAGGCCACTAAAGAGTACACGCGCAGTTACAAGCTCAGCGATGGGCGCACTGTGCTCGGTTGCACAAAAATGGTGCTCACCGCAGATTTGGGTGGGGAAAACGCCCCTGCCCTGCAACTCAGCTGCATGGGCAACTACAACAACATTGTTGACAGCACCGCAAAAGAACTCCCCGCAGATTGGACCAACCTGGCCCCGAGCTCACCGTTCATTTACAGCAATGTCACCAACGGTCAAATGATGAGCCATGGCAGCACCACCATCAACTGCGAGTTCGGCCGCACCAAAAACGTCAACGTACGCCTTTGCAAGTTGTCCGCAGATGCCCGCAACGTTGTACGCACCATCAATGCCTACGAGGCTTGGTACGCGGAGTCGGACGGCTCCGACATGCCGTGGCAGGATAAAGATAAACTCAACGCCTCCACCACCAACCGCATCAACAAAATGCGCATTGTACCCACGGAGCTTTTGCCCCGTGTGCAACAAGAAACCACGTTCGGCATAGAGGGCACCTACGGCACCTTTGACATCAACCTGGCAAAGGAGTTCCCCGCAGAGCAAAAAACCGGCCTTTACTTTGTGGAGATATGCGGTGAGTCCATTTGCAGGGAGGATAACGGCGCCCCCGTGGTCAACCAAGGCTTGATACAGGTTACGGACTTGGGGCTGCTGTGGAAACTCAACGGCAAACGCATTTTTGCCTGGGGGTATCAATTATCCAACGGTAAAGAGGTACCCCAAGGCACTTTACGCATGCTTGATGCCAAGGGCAACACCCTGGCAAAAACACCGTTGCAAAACGGCATGGCACAGGGGGATTTCCCCGCCGGCACCAAGTTCTTGCAGCTTTGCACACCAAATGACAGCGTGGTGGTGATTCACAACCCCGCCAATTCGAAGTCCGATGCCGCAGCCTCTTGGGATTCTGAGCGCTTAGCCGGTTTGGGTGTACCGGCAGATGAGCTGCCGCAGGCACTCATCTACACCTTCTGCGACCGCTCCCTGTACCGCCCCGGCGAGGTAGCCCACATTAAAGGCATGGTGCGCTGGGTTATCAACAATAAGCTTCAATTGCCCGAGATTGAGAGCATTACCGCCACACTTCACGACGAAGGCAAACAAACGGAGTACACCGTAACCCCGGATGCCAACGGCAGCTTCACGCTGGATGTCACCCCGCAGCACGTAGGCTCCCCGTATGTAACATTCAACATTAAATACAAGGGGGATGACACTAACACCAGCCCGGACACCGCCGCGCTGGCCCGCTACAATGTTGATAAGGAAGAATGGTATGTCAAATATAACCTGTTAGGAGCCGCCCGAAGAGCCGATATCTCCCTTTGTGTGGAGGAATTCCGCCGCAATGAGTTTGAGGTAGAGAGCAAGTTGACGCCAGATTGGGAAACCGACACGGTGGAGATTAACGCCACCGCCACCAACTTTACCACCACCCCGGTATCTTACGGCAAGGCAGAGTACCGCCTCACCACGCGCCGCTATAATTTCTACCCCGACCGGTGGCAGGATTACCGATTCGGTGACTTCTCCGACGGTGGCTGGGCTCATTTTTGCGCCTATTACATGGATGACCCCTCTGCCGGCAGCGAGTATATCTCCACAGAGTACCGAGAAGATACGCTGGATGCCCGGGGCCAAGGCAGCGCCGCTTATAACATACCCGTATCGGACGAACCGTTCAGCGGCCGAATCGCCCTCACCTCCACCGTGTCCGTCACCAACGGTAATGAGCAAACCATTAACAGCGTACAAAAGCTTATCATCGACCCGTGCGAGGTATACGCCGGTATCAAAACAGAGCAACGCCTGATGCGTGTGGGGCAAAACATGCCCGTGGGGCTGGTTGCCGTAAAGCCCGATGGCGAGGCTTGGCATGGTGCCCCCTTGCAGGGTAAGATTAAGGTGATGCGCACCGCCCACAAGGCATACCGCTACGGCGCAAAAGCGGCGTCCGGGGTGCACAATATCAAAGAGGAAGAGGTAGTGTATGAAGCCCCTGTGACCTTCAGCGGGCAGCCCGGCACGGTAGAGGTTCCGCTGAAAAACGCCGGCATTTACACCATCACCGCCGAGTGTACGGATACCAAGGGCAAAACCACTGCCTCCACCGTTAAACATTATGTGTGGGGTGACCATGAATCCCCCTGGTACTACGGGCACGATACAGAGCTGGAGCTCACCCCGGATAAAGACATGTACAAAGCCGGCGACACCGCCAACATATTGGTGCAAACCCCGGTGGATGCCGAGGTGCTGGTCACCGTGGAGCGCGGCAAGGTGCTGCGCCACTATAAACGCACCGTTACCGTGAATAACCCCGTAATTCAGGTGCCGGTGGAGGCCACGGATGCCCCCGTTGTCTACGTGGGTGTGTCCATGGTACAAAGTGCAGAAGACCGCAAAGAAAGCGGCAAACCGCTGGTGAAAATGGGTGTATGCACCCTTGCGGTGGAGGCGGCGGACAAAGTGCTGAGCATAGAGCTCAACGCCCCGCAACAGCACCTGCTGCCCACAGATTACTGCGTGGTGAACGGCGTGGTGAAAGATGCCGCCGGCAACCCCGTACCCCATGCAGATGTAACCTTGTACGCAGAGGATGAAGGCACCTTGCAGGTGCGCGGCTACAGCCTGCCTGCACCGCAGCGTTTCTTCTACTCAGAGCAGGGGCGCGCCCACGGGCTCAACACCTACTCTGCCCTAGGGCAGTTGTGTGCAGACGGCAAGCGCAGCTACCTGGGCAACAAGGGTGTGTTTATAGGTGGCGGTGGTGAAGGCGAGGCCGCAGACGCGGATATAACCGATGCCGAAGCCGAATACATGCGCGAAAACTTCACCCCCTGCGCCCTGTGGTTGGGCAGCATCAAGACGGATGAGAACGGCTGTTTCTCTGCCACCTATCAAAACCCGGACACCCTCACACGCTACCGCTTAATGGCCGTGGCTGCGGATGCGGAGCGATTCGGCTCCGCCAAAACTGCCTACCACGTAACCAAACCCATCATGCTGGAGCCCGTGGCCCCCATAACCGCTGCAGAGGGAGACCTGCTGCACATGCCCGTTACCGTATCCATGCTGCCGGAGCAACTGGCAGAGGCCGCCAACGGTGCAGAAGTGGAGTGGAAGGTGAGCCTGAGCGGCAGCAATGTCACCCTGCCGGAGCCGGAGAAAACCGTGCGCCTCAAGGGTAATGAGCCCGTCACCATCAGCTTCCCCATCAAGACGGAGAAAACCGGTGCCGCAGAGCTTCAATGGCGCGTGCAGGCAGCAAGCCCCACGGCAAGCGGGCGCTTGGCTAATTGCAAGGATGCCGTTAAACTGAGCTTTGATGTGATACCGCCCACCCCCTTCTTGAGGGAGCGCATTTGCAGCACGCTGGGGCACGGGCAGTCCGCACGCCTGCATGATTGGATCAGCACCCGATACCGGGATGATGCCAAGGTGGAGCTCACCTTGTCTACCACACCGCTCAGCGGGCTGCGCTACCATTTGGACTACCTGCTCACCTACCCCTACGGTTGCAGCGAGCAGTTGAGCTCTGCCGTCATACCGTGGATACTCAAGCCCGAGCTGGAGAGCGCCCTGGGCATGGAGCTGCCCTCGGGCAAGAACCGCGAGGAGGTGCTGCAATCCACCTTCAGCCGCCTCTTTTGGAAACGCAACCTGAAAGCCGGAGCCTACAGTTACTGGGATGACGGCAACACTGCCTGCGAGTACTCCCCCTATGTGGTGCTGGTAAGCCAACTGGCATTGGAGAAAGAAGTGAATGCCCCCGGTATCACAAGCTACACGCTGCGCAATCACTACCGCGCCCTGGCAGACACCGCCGTACCCCCCGTTCAGGAGAAAAAGCGTAACCTGGGTGGTGCCTTATCCAATATGGTAGAGAAAACCTTTAAAGCACCCGACATGCTCAGCATCTATGTGCTGGCACGCGCCGGCGAGCTACCCAACGCCCTGTTGGAGCAGTGCATAGACCGCCTCCACGCCCTGCCCGAGGCCACACCCGAGCAACGTTGGATGCTTGCCCTGTGCGCCCGCATGGTGAATCACCCCACGGCAGAGACCCTGCGACAGGAGGCAGAGCAAACCGCCGCACCCAAGTATTACAGCTACAACGTATTGCCGCCGTTAAACTGCATCAAACTGCTCTATGCCATTGCAGATGCCCCCGAGTCCGGGGAAACGGCAAAAGCCATGCGCGACTATTTGGATAATGGCACCATCTCTTACTCCACCTGGCGCAATGCCTGGGCAACCATTGCCGTGTATGAATACGCCAAGGCCACCAACGCACAAGATAAAAAAGCCACTGTCAACGGGCATCCGGTAAATACTCAGCAACCCATGCAGCTGAACCTCACCTACGGCAGCAACGACTTCTATGCCGCCACGGGTGATACCGTTTACGTGAACGGCTATGCAGAAGGTCACCAAGCCAAAGCTCAGCCCGTACAAGCCATCAACCAAGGCCTCAAGGTTACGCGCCGTTATGAAAAACTCATGCCCGACGGCAGCCGGCAACCCACGGCCACCTTTGCCGTGGGAGACGTGGTACAGGTACACCTGACGGTCGAGGCTGATGCTGCGGTGGATAAAGAGCTACTGCGCCACTTGGTGGTGGAGGACCGCCTGCCCGCCGCCTTTGAGGCCGTCAACCCCGCATTGGCCTCCCAGGCACTGGCAGGCATAGAGGGTGTAAGCGAGGATGAGATGCGCGGCTGGTGGTACTATTGCTCACACATCACCAACAAGGAGTTCCTGAAAGACCGCGTGCGCTTCTTTGCCCACTACGTGAGCGACGGCAAGATGCAGGCCACCTACGTGGCACGCGTACTGCGCCGTGGCAAGGTAACCGCCCCCGCCACCAAGGCAGAGCTCATGTACCGCCCCGAGATTCGCGGGCTGAGTATTCCGCAGCAGTTCGAAATCAAGTAAAACGGGCTCATGGCAAAAGCCGGGCGCAGGTTATTATGGGCAGCAGGCAGTGTGGCAGCACTCTGCCTGCTTGCTTGGTATGCCCTGCCGCTGTTGGTAACACCACCTGCCCTTGCCCCGCAGGTAAACAGCCTGGTGCATGACCGCAACGGCGAGTTTCTGGGCTTAATACCGGGTGAGGATGGCTACCGCTGCCAAAGCCTCACCACCCTGCCGCAAGAGCTGGCGCGCTGCCTGGTGGCGGCAGAAGATGCCCGCTTTTACCGCCATGGCGGGGTAGATTTACCGGCCACGGGGCGTGCCGTGTGGAACCGCCTGCGCGGCACCTCGCTCTCCGGGGCATCCACCCTCACCATGCAGCTGGCCAAACTGAGCAACCCGCCCACAGAGCGCACCTACACCACCAAGCTCAAAGAGTCCCTGCAAGCCCGCGCGCTGGAGTACCGCTACAGCAAAGAGGAGCTGCTGCTGGCCTACCTCAACACGGCAGATTTCGGCAACCAATGCCGCGGGGCAGAGGCCGCATCCCTGTTCTACTTCGGTAAACACGCGGCAGAGCTGCAAACGCATGAGGCTGCTTTACTGGCTGCGCTGGTGCGCGCGCCCTCTCGCTTGGATCCCCTGCGGCACCCCAAAGCAGCCTTGGCCCGCCGCAATGCCATATTAAAGAAACTGGGGGAACCCACAAGTGCCCCCTTGGGGGTGCAGCCACGCCGCATCAATGCCCCCACCTTTCTCGGTAAAACACCCGTCACCCTCACGCTGGATGCCACCTTGCAAAATGACATTGCAGACATTGCCCTGCAAGAGCTGCGCCGGCTGCACCGCAACAATGTGTCTCAAGCCGCTGTGGTGGTAATTGATAACCGCACCGGCGAGCTGCTGGTTGCCCTGCCCGCGGCAGACCCCGCCAGCCCGCGCGGCGGGCAGCTCAACGGCACGGCCATACGCCGCAGTGCAGGCTCCACCCTCAAGCCCTTTGTGTACCTGCAAGCTTTCGGGGCCGGGGCTTGGCCCGGCACCATCATGGCAGATGTAGAAACCCTCTACCGCAGTGAGGACGGCATACGCGCCCCGGGCAATTACAATGACTTTTACATGGGCCCCATCAGCATTCGCACAGCCCTGGGCTGCTCTCAAAACATACCGGCTATGGAGGCCCTCAAGAGTTTCGGTGGGGAGGATGCCTTGCTCCGCCTGCTGCGGTCTCTGGGCATGCAGCTCAGCGGCAATAAAAAAGAATACGGTTTGGGGCTGGCCATAGGCAATGCCCATG
>SUVJ01000072.1:8694-12014 GCA_015062045.1 Akkermansiaceae bacterium | reverse complement strand
TGCTCAGATTTTCATAGCGTTTTTTTATTATCTATCTCTATGGATTTTAACACGACTTAAGTGTCACCCGTTTCACGGGTTCCCTTTATAATTAATTAATTCGAGTGGTTGCGCCGCTGCGCGGCTCCACCACTCGCTATTTGAAATATCGCCCGCTTCGCGGGCTCAAAAATCGGCTCGCTAACGCTCGCGGACTCTCCCCCACAACTACCAATTTGTAGGGGTGCCGGAGATCCGTAGGATGCAAGATAAATAGTTTTTGTTGAGTTTTTAGAGATGCCCAAGTGATCAAATCCTGTGTTTGTGCATGGGGCTTACCACAGATTTTGTGTTATAGTTGATTATACCGCTAAAAAGAACGCTAACAAAAAATAAACCAATAATACGGCGTTTAATAACTTTACGCTTGCAAAACCGATAAAGTTTGTGTAGAGTGATGATATGTTCAGCAAGCAATTACTGAGAAATTGGAGTTTGGGGCTGCTTTGTGCAAGTGCAACATTGCAGGCAGCGGAGGCACCGGCGGCGTATGGACCCGTGCCGACGGAGCAGCAGGTAAATTGGCTGCGTATGGAGTGGTATGCGTTTGTGCACCTCGGGCTCAATACCTATACCAATAAAGAGTGGGGTTATGGGGATGAATCCCCCACGCTTTTTAATCCCTCTTCATTTGATGCGGAAACCATTGTAGAGACCTTTAAGGGGGCGGGTATGAACGGCATGATTTATACCGCCAAGCACCACGATGGCTTTTGCACCTGGCCCACCAAGTCTACAGAGCACAATATCACGAAGTCCCCGTGGAAAAACGGTAAGGGAGACGTGGTGAAAGAGTTTGCCAAGGCATGTAAAAAGCACAAGTTTGCTTTTGGTACCTACCTTTCTCCGTGGGATCGTAACTGTGCGGAGTACGGCAAACCCGGGTACTTGGATGTTTACTATAAACAGATAGAAGAGCTGCTGACGAACTATGGTCCCATTTTCGAGATTTGGTTTGACGGGGCCATGGGGGGCGATGGCTATTATGGTGGTGCCCGCCAAAAACGCAACATTGGTAAGGCGGATACCTATTATAACTATGAGCAGGTGGTAAAAAATATCCGCAAACTGCAACCCGATTGCATTATTTGGGGGGCCGCCGGGCGCGGGGATGCCACCTGGGCCGGCTCAGAGCAGGGGTATGCCCGCAATTACCCCTTATGGAACAGCCGTAACGGCAAATGGATATGCGATGAGGCAGATACGCCCATTAACCACCGTGGTTGGTTCTGGCACCCGGGGCAGGCCTCTGCCGTAAAATCCCCCGAGCATCTGATGAAGGTATACCTGATGAGCGTTGGCCGCGGGGCTAACCTGATTCTCAATGTAGCCCCCGACCGCTCCGGCCGCTTGGACCCTGCGGATGTTGCCTCCCTGCAAGCGTTCGGTAAAATGCGCAGGGAACTGTTGGCTAAGGATTATGCCTTGAACGCCAAGGTTGTAACCTCTGAGGCTCGCGGTAAAAAATACAATGGAGACCGGCTTACCGACGGTGATATTGAAAGCTACTGGTGCCCCGAGGACGGCACGACATCTGCCACGGCAGAGCTGCAGCTTGAAAAGCCCGTTACCTTTGATGTGGTGCGTTTGCGTGAGCAAATTCGCCTCGGCCAGCGTGTGGAAGCCTTTCAGGTGGACGCTTGGGTGAATGGTGAGTGGAAGACGATTGTACACCCCGGGCTCCCCGGTGAAAATGAGAATGCCCCGGCCCGAGGGCAGGATTGGTTGAAATTTGTGCGTGGCGGCAAGGGGCACACCATTGGTAATCAGGTGTTGCGCTGGCTGGCGGAGCCCGTTACCACCGACAAAGTACGCCTCACGATTACCCGAGCCAAGGCTTGCCCCTGCATCTCCGAGTTCTCCCTGTTGATGATGCCTGCGGCAGAGCAGGCTGCGCCCACGACCACCGAGAGCGGTGATAAGGTGCTCGACAGCCGTGGGTGGGAGTTTGGCGGCTTTGCGGGTAATAAGGCCCACCTGGCTTTCGATGGCAAGGCAGACACGATGTGGCAGCATGGCAAAACGCCGTCTCATTTCCGGGTGGATATGAAAAAGGCATACACCCTCAACGGCTTTGCGTATTTACCCCGCCAAGATGGTAAAACACAGGGTATGACATCTCGCTACCGTTTCGAAATCAGTATGGATGGCAATAATTGGAAGGTGGTCTCCGAGGGCGAGTTCGGCAACCTGCGTGCCAACCCCGTGGAGCAGCAGATTTCCTTCCCGGCTCAAAAGGCACGCTATGTACGCTTCTTCTCCACGGCCGCTTTGGATGGCAGCGGCTCCTCCGTGGCAGAGCTCAAGCTTCTTTCCCCCCGTTAATAATACTGAAACAGCAGTAAAAAAATGGAGTCCGCTGATAACGGGCTCCATTTTTTTGCTGAGGTTTCTTTATTTGTATGTAGCGCAACGGTTGAGCCAACCGGGCAGCCATTTTTTCTCATTACGCGCAGCGGGAGAGTTGGCAACGCGCCGACGCATGATAACGGATGCCGCGCGGGAGAACTCTGCCGTGGCGGCTCGCCCCTGCGGGTAACCCTGCATTTCTTCCAAAACTTGCAGCAAGCCCCAGCCTTGGCCTTTGTAACGCTCCGTTTCTTTAAGCCCCTCTCCCTTGAAATTGACGTAATCCACCAAGCAATACATGCCTTGTGTGGTAGCAGCCAGTGCACGGTAACGGGCTTGCACGGCGGCGGGGTTGCTGCTTGCCTGCATCATACGGGGCAGGGCGGCACGGGAGCGCAGAATAATGAACTCCGTTTGCAGGGCCACATGTGCCGCCAGCCATTGGCGCATGGCATCGGCGCGCCCACTGCGGTCTGCCGTAAAGGTGGCCTTGTTTGCCCAAGGGGCGGCGCCGTTAAAGTAAGCAGGCACCTGCACACCGCGGTTGCGCGCATATTGTACAAACTTGGGGAAACTCTCATCAAACGGCCCTATATACCCCGCCGGGTACCATATAAAATGCCCGATCCCCAGGGAGGGGAACTCCTCTCCGGCGTTCCAACTGACCAAGCCTTGCACGCTACCGGCGCACTCATTCTTCCATATGCGTTGCCCCAGTGTGTGCAAGTCTATATTGCGGAACGATGCAGAGGCTGCCGCGGGGGCCGTGGTGCGCCGTGCCTGCCGTGGTGCGGGTTGAGCTGCGCAGGCGGTGAGCATGACGGTGGCGGCAATGAGTAGGAGCTTGTGGTTCATGCACACCATTCTACCATACTCTTTTTGCCCTTGTAAAGCCCCAAAAAGGTCACCTTATGGCACCGCATTAGGACAAA
>SUVJ01000072.1:0-8684 GCA_015062045.1 Akkermansiaceae bacterium | reverse complement strand
TCCGAATACGGGCACGGTTTGACAATAAAATTAAAAAAAATCTCCCTTTGTGCTTGACTTTGGTGTTGGGTTGTGGTAATTTCTCGCACCGCCTTGTTGCTGTGCCCGCCGGAAACGTGATGCGAGCCACCGGGGTGGAAACAACCAAATCTAATCATTTTACAATATGGTAGCAATTCGTCTCAACCGTCAGGGGTCTAAGGACCGTCCTTATTACAAGATTGTTGTCGTTGACAGCCGTGTTCGCCGCGATGGCGACTTCATTGAACAGGTGGGTACATACAACCCCATGGCTGAGGGTGAGAACTACACCCTTGACCTGGAGAAGGTTGAAAAGTGGATCAGCAATGGCGCTCAGCCCTCCGAGACTGTCGCTTCCATGATCAAGAAGGCTCGCGCTGCTAAGGCTTAAGCCTCCCCTCACACCAAAACTTTTTCCTTGGTTGTTTCTGATTTGGGTCTGCTGCATTGTTGTGGTGCAGCAGACTCTCTCTTTGCGTTAATCTCGCAGCGTCCACTCCCCGGCGCGTGAGAGCTTGTAGTAACGTGCACTCTCGTTGCTCCCCTCCGCCGTTATCAACCCCGAGTTCAGCAAACTGTGGATATCCCTGCGCAGCTCTGCCGTGCTACGGTGCATCTCCCGCGCTAATTGCGCCAGGTTTTTGTCTACAATGCAGCTCCCCTCGGCGTGTTTTAATGCTACCAAAAGGCTTTTCTGCACCTCTGTGAGGGCTTGGGCAAGATAAGCGGAATAGTTGTTATCTGTGGTGGATTGGTAAGGGTGGTGTTTGTTCATTACTCCTCTTATAGCATGAAGCGGGCTTGTTCGTCAAATGTTAAAAATTTAACATTTCTAAATGTTGTTTTATGGTAAATAATGCTTGACAAAATGAAGCATGCTTCATAAAATTGGGGGCAGATACGATAAGGAATATATGAAAGAAAAGTATATAACACGATACGAAGCATCTAAGGGGCAAAGTTACACATTTGTGGGCTGGCGTTTATGTATTACCCGTAAGGGGGAGCGTTTTGTGAGGTATTTTTCTGATTTGAAGTTCGGGGGGATAGAGCAATCTCTTGCCGCTGCCAGAAAAATGCGCGATGTCATGATGGCGGACATGGCACGGGGGGTGGATGATTACAAGGCTTTTTTCAATAGCTACCGTCGCTTGGGGAGAGGGGAGTAATGCACATGAAGCAGCCCGAAAAACAGGTGGAAAAATACCGCTTTTTTCTTGACTTGCGAGCTTAAATTGATATACTTTTCGCGTTGATATGAAGCAAGCTTCATATTGTTAAGGTATATGCACACGACCCGACAAGCCATTTCATTTTTGATGAAGTTGATAGCAGACCGCGTATCAACTCTGTTCAGCTTGCGTGCAGAGGTGCCCCTTACGGCAGCGCAAAGCCGTGTAGTGATGTATTTGGAGGCTTGCGGCGGTGGGCCTTTATCTCAAAAAGAAATTGAACAATACCTTAACGTAACCCACACAACAGCAAAGGGCTTGTTGCAGCGTTTGGAGGAAAAAGGCTTTGTGCGTACGGCTTTTGACAGCAAGGATGGCCGCGTAAAAAATGCCTACCTTACCGAGCAGGCTCGCAAGTGCCGAGATGAGCTGATGGAGCATATCCGGGCCCTGACGGATCAAATGATGCAGGGAATCAGCGCGGAGGAGGAAACACACCTTTTTGAATTACTGCGCCGAGTGTACGGCAATATCAAATAATTTTATTCTCAAATGAAAACAAAGTACATAACAACGATGGTACTGGGCAGCATGGCGACCGCGGGGTTGACCGGCTGCTCTGAGCAGGAGGACGGGAAGCCCGGGTTCTTCGGGCGCTTTTATGCAGACTTCATTGCTCCTATTTTAGGCGAGACCCCGCAAGAGGAGAGAAAGGGCATGCCCCCGTTGGGCGGAGTAAGTACCATGAACTTACAGCAGGCCAATGTGCCCATTTATGCCACGTGGTTCGGGCAATTGCGCGGTACGCAGCAGGCGGATATTAAGCCCGAGGTTGCCGGCCGCATTGTGAGCCAAGAGTATATAGACGGCTCCCCGTGCGAAAAGGGTGAGGTGTTGTTCCATATTGATGATGAAACCTATAAGGCTGCGTATGATATGGCCGCTGCTAATCTGGAGGCTGCCAAAGCCACATCTGCCCAAGCTCAGGTGGCAGATGAACAAGCCCAGCAAGATGTAGACCGCTACGCCCCCTTGGTGGGTACGGGCTCTGTATCCGACAAAACGTATCAGGATGCCGTGCACGCCAAAAAACGCTCTGCCGCTTTGCTGGCAGCCGCCAAGGCCAATGTGTTGCAGGCTGAGGCAGCCTTGCTCAATGCAGAGATTAACTTAAAGCGTTGCACCATTAAAGCCCCGTTTAAGGGCTATGCCTCCTCTGCCACGGTAAGCGTGGGCGACCACGTATCCCCCGGGGTGAATGTGTTAACCCGCATGAGCGCCATTGACCCCATACGCGTGGACTTTGTGGTAACCGGTAAGCATGTGCTCGATATTGTGACTCAAACCAGCTTTAGTGCCGGGCAGAGCATGGCTGCTCCCTTTACCGAGTTTGAGGTATACTTGGAGGACGGCTCCCTCTACAAAGAAAAAGGTGTTGTTAAAACAATGGATAGTGAGGTGAATACCTCCACCGGCACGGTGAGCTTCATCGGTGAAATCCCCAACAGCGAGCTGCGCTTGCGCTCCGGTGCATCTGTGCAGGTGCGCGCCAAGGTTGCAGAGGTAAAAGATGCCTTTGTGGTGCCCAAAAACGCCATTCTCTCCTCCATGAACCACCGCTTCATTTACGTGGTGGGTAAGGATCAACAGCCCTACGGCATAGACGTTATCCTGGGCCCGGAGGCCATGCTTGACATGCCCAACGGCGACGGCTCTACCGTGAAAATGCCCATGCAGGTGGTAACGGCCCGCCCGGGTGCCAATGCAGAGGGGCAGCCCCGCGCCACGCTTGAGGAGATTCTCAAAGACCTTGGCTATGATAATCCCTTGGATGCCCCCATCATTGTCTCCGGTGGTCAGATGGCACAAATTTATGCCACGGCCAACATGGGTATGAAGAAGGCCGGTATACCTGCCGGGTTTGGTATTGTTGACCCCAAACAGACTCGCCCCTTCATCTATACACCGCCTGTTACGACCACCCCCTCCGTTACGGCTAAACCCGCCACACACGCAGCGCAGAAGTAAGGAGACCGCAGCATGAGTGCTTATTTCATTAAACATCCGGTTATTGCTACCGTTATCGCTGTGCTGACAACGGTGCTGGGTGTGGTGTGCTTGCTCAACCTCCCCATCGCCCAGTACCCGGAGATTACTCCGCGTACCATTAACCTGACCGCCATGTACCCGGGGGCAGATGCCCAGGCCGTGGCAGACTCCGTGGGTACCCCCATCGAGCGCCAGATGAACGGTATTCAGCACATGGATTACATGACATCCGTGTCCTCTAACAACGGTGTATACAACCTGCAAGTGGTGTTCGAGCCGGACTCCGATACCGATATCGACCAAGTGCTTACCAACATGCGCTATGGTCAGGCTCAATCTCAGGTGCCTACGGAGGTGCTCAACTCCGGTATCACGATTCGCCAGCAACCGGGCTTGCCGTTGATGCTCTACTCCCTGACATCCCCGGATGGCACGTACGACGCCGTGGACCTTGCTAACTTTGCCCAGGTGAAGTTGTTGGACGAAATTAAGCGTGTACCCGGTGTGGGTGAGGTAACTGTTTACGGTGCTGGGCGTTATGCCATACGCATTTGGTTGGATACGGTCAAGATGGCTCACTTCGGTATCTCCCTTAACGAGGTGCAGGGGGCTGTGCGCCAGCAAAACGTAACCAACCCCGGCGGTAAAGTGGGTGCGGACCCCGTACCCAACGGGCAAGAGAACACCATCACCATCCGTACAGAGGGCCGCCTTACATCCCCCGCTCAGTTTGAGAACATCATTGTGCGCCAGCGCGGGGATGAAGTGGTGTTCCTTAAAGATATTGCCACCCTGGAGCTGGGCTCGGAGAACTACTCCGCCACCGGCCGCCTCAACCGCAAAACCTCTGCCAGTATCGTGGTGTTCCAGGCCCCGGGCTCAAATGCCATTGAAACGGTGGACCGCGTGTCTGCCCTGTTAGCCTCCAAGCCTTTGCCCCCCGGCATAGAGGGTGATGTATCTTTGGATACCACAACCTCCGTACGCTACTCTATTGATGAGATTAAGAAGACCTTTATAGAGGCAGTTGTGCTGGTGGCTTTGGTGGTGTTCCTGTTCTTGCAGAGCTGGCGTGCCACGCTGATTCCGCTCATTGCCGTGCCGGTGTCTCTGGTGTCCACCTTCTGTGTGTTCCCGCTGTTGGGCTTTACGCTTAACACCATCTCCCTGCTGGGTATGGTGCTGGCCATCGGCCTGGTGGTGGACGACGCCATTGTGGTGGTGGAGGCCGTGCAGCACCATATTGAAAAAGGCCTCAACCCGCGCATGGCAGCCTTTGCCGCCATGCAAGAGGTAAGCGGCCCCGTTATCGCCATTGCCTTGGTGCTGGCTGCCGTGTTCTTGCCCGCCCTTATGCTGGAGGGTATCACCGGTACTCTCTTCAAGCAATTTGCCATCACCATTGCTATTTCCATGTTGATTTCCGCCTTCAACGCCCTGACGCTTTCTCCGGCTCTGTGTGCATTGATGCTCAAGTCCAAGGCGGAGGAAGAGCGCGAGCCGAAAACTTGGGTTGGCCTGCTCATTGCCAAGGTGCGTCAATACACCGTCAAGCCTTTCTTCCGGGTGTTCAACAAGTGCTATGATACCACGGCTAGCATCTATACCCGCATTTGCGGCGGCTTGGCCCGCAAGCTCATTATCTCCATGCCCTTGTTGCTGCTCTTCTGGTTAGCCATTAAGCCGGTGAGCGATAAGGTGCCCGGTGCCTTCTTGCCGGATGAAGACCAAGGCTTCTTGCTGGCGGCTCTCGTTATGAAACCCGAGACCTCTCTGCAGCGCGCCATGGTGGAGAACAAAAAACTGGAGGACGCCCTTGCAGGCCCCGCAGATAACCCCGACCCCGCCATCAAGAACATTACCTCTGTGGTAGGTATCAATATTCTTAACATGGTGCAAACTCCCGGTGCTGCCATTGCCTTCGTTCAGCTTAAGGATTGGAGCGAGCGTGATGAATCTGCGGAGGATGTGCAGAAACGCCTCACCATGCGCTGCCAGCAGGCCGGTATGGATGGTATCTCCATGGTGCTTATCCCCCCCGCAATTCCCGGTGTGGGTACGGCAAATGGTGTAACCTTCATCCTTACGGATCTGGAGGGGCAGGGCGTAGAGTTCCTCTACCAACAGGTGCAAAAATTCAACCAAGCGGCCTCTGCCCGCAAAGAGGTTGCCGGCTGCCGTGATATGATGATGGCTGACGTGCCGCAGAAATACCTGGAGCTCGACCGCGCCAAGTGTCAAAAATACGGGGTGGACATCAGCCACGCATACGGCGTGCTCGCCTCCTACTACGGCTCCTCCTTCGTCAACTTCTTCAATGCCTTCGGCCAGCAATGGCAGGTATACATGCAGGCTCGTGGTGAAGACCGCGTGAACCTGGGCCAAATGTCCGGCTTCTTTGTCATCAACAACAAAGGTGAAAAAGTACCGCTGGATGCCGTGGTGAGTGTGCGTGATATGGCGGATACCGAGTTCGTGATGCACCACAACGGTTACAATGCCGCTAAAATTAACATCATGCCCAAGCCCGGGTACTCCACCCAGCAGTTGATGGATGCCATGGAGGAGGTATACAACCAAACCATGGATAAAAATAAGGTGGGTATGGACTACCAAGACATGTCCTTCCAAGAGAACAAGGTGCGCAACAGCACCGGCTTGGGTACCATCTTCCTGATGTCCGGCTTCTTCGCCTTCCTGATCCTGGCGGCTCTGTATGAGAAGTGGACCCTGCCTATCTCCGTATTCATGACCGTGCCCATCGCCGTGCTCGGCGCCTACTTCGGCCTGTATTGCATGCAGCTTGACCTCAACTTGTATGCTCAGGTGGGCCTGGTTATGTTGGTGGGCTTGGCTGCCAAAAACGCCATTCTTATCGTGGAGTTCGCCAACCTTGAAATGGAGCGTGGCAAGTCGCTCATGGAGGCCACTATGGCCGCTGCCCGCTTGCGTTTGCGCCCCATTATCATGACCTCCCTCGCCTTCATCCTCGGCTGTATCCCGCTGGTGCTTTCCTCCGGCTCCGGTGCCTTGGCTCGCAACGCCATCGGCATTGTGGTGGTGGTTGGCATGGGGGTGGCCACCTTTGTGGGTGTGTTCCTTATCCCCTGTTCTTACGTGGCCGTCATGCGCCTCTTCCGCATTAAGTTCGAGAAAAAGACCCTTGAGGAAGACCCGGATGAAGTGGCCGCCCGTAAGTACCTTGTTGAACATGCAAACGACTCAGAATAATAACCTTCTTATCTTAAACAACCAAAAATAATCAAGAACGTATGAAAAAAAGCGCAGTATTGATTCTCGCCGGCACCGTGGCCCTTGCCACGAGCTGCAAATTAGGCCCGAGCTGGACCGAACCCAACATGGAAGTCCCCGCCGTGTTCCGTGGTAACAGCATCGGTGGCGGCACCATGGCAGATACCCCCTGGCAGAGTGTCATTAAGGATAAAAACCTCATTGCTCTCCTCACGGATGTCTTCAACAACAACCGCTCCCTGGAGACCATGAAGCATAATGTAGACGCTGCACGTCAATATGTTACCATTGCTCGTGCCCCCATCTTCCCGTGGTTTGGCTACGGGGCATCCACCAGCAAAGGCATGAACTCCCAAGGCGGTGCAGGGGTGGCTCAAACAGGTGGCGTTACCACCAACCCCGGCTCCATTGCTGCCAGTGCCTCTTGGGAGCTTGATATCTGGGGTAAAACCCGCCGAGACGTCGAGAGCGCCGAGGCCTCTGCTCAGGAGGCTCAGGAGCAACTCCACAACTTGCGCGCCTCCCTGCTGCGCCAAGTTGCCACAGGCTACCTCCAATTGCTCATGCTTGACGAGCAGCTGCGCATCACACGCGAGTCTGCCGAGTCTTATCGCGACTCCCTCAAGCTCTTTACGGACCAGTTCGGCACCGGTATTGCGGATGGCTTGCAGGTTGCCAGTGCTAAGGCCGCCCTCGCCGCTGCAGAGGCCGAAATCCCCGCCATTGAAATGCAAATTGCCTCCCTGGAGAACACCCTTAGCGTGCTCGCCGGCCGCATGCCCGGTCACATTGCTCGTGGTGGCTCCCTGCAACAGTTCGTAAGCCGCAGCAAAGTGTCCGCCGGTATCCCCGCAGATGTCATTGCCCGCCGCCCGGACATCCGCGCTGCAGAGCAACGCCTGCGTGCCGCCAATGCTGATATCGGCGTGGCCATCGCCTCCTACTTCCCCTCCATCAGCCTTACCGGTACCGCCGGTTATGCCTCGGCAGACCTCCGCAAGACCATGTCCGGCTATGCTCATAAGTCCGGCTGGGGTATCGGTGCCAACCTCACCGGCCCGCTCTTTCAGGCAGGTCAGCTCCGTGCCAATGAGCTCGCCAAGAGAGACGCCTTCTACGCCGCTAAGTCTGACTACGAGGAAACCGTACTCGCTGCCCTCGCAGAAATATCCTCTACCCTTGTAGAGCGCCAGAAACTGCGTGAGGTTATCTCCAAACAGGAGGAAGCCGTGGCCGCATACGAGGAAAGCGTCAAGCTTGCCAAACAGCGCTTCAAAGAGGGCCTCTCTGCCTACTTCGAGGTGTTGGATAACCAGCTGCGCCTCTTCCCCGCCCAAAAGCAGCTCGTAGCATACCGTTACCAATACGCCGCTTGCGTGCCCACCCTCTACACCCAGCTCGGTGGCGGTTGGAAGTAATTTTCCCCCCCCCTTTTTTTCCTCTCACAGGGCAAAGTTGCATACCCCGCAACTTTGCCCTGGTTTTATTCCACCCACTGAACCCTGAAACGCTTCAAAATCGCGAAAAAGGGATTGACTGCAGAGGATATAGAATGATACGCGTGGGAACAATTAGTCAAATGCCAATTTATAGGGAGGAGGGCGAGTTATAGTCGAGCGGAAATTTACAAGTCCCGCCTATTGGGGGGCTATAGGTAAGATTGCTGACGCAAGCATGAAAAGTTTGTCTGGTACTCACATAGAGAGCCGCTCAACTACCAATTTATCTGACAATAGAGACCAAAACCTCTAATTGAGCCCACGTGTATTGTTTATACGAGTTTTGTCGATAACACGTATATTTCCGAAAATATTACACTATATTTCGCAAAACTGTTGTGAAATGTATTAGTTATGCAAATTTAACTCAAGTGAGGCTACTTACGCATCACTTTATGACTCCATGGGGGGGGGCCGAGTGTTCACCACCCAACAATAGGAAATGGTCTTTTCTTTCGCTTTTCTTGCCTAATTCCTGCCCGATTTCGGGAAATGTGCTTTTTTGTGCAGAAAAATGTCAAATTTTTGCGTTGAATTATCAAGTGTTTACAAAAAATGTGAAATTTTTCTTCACTTTTTTACAAAAATTGGCTTGACGTGCGGCATCGATTCTGGTAAGATTCTCGGCACACCGTCACGGTGACGCCCGAAAGGCCGAGCGGCTCGAATGAGCAGGGCGAGGCAAGGCCGG
>SUVJ01000071.1 GCA_015062045.1 Akkermansiaceae bacterium | reverse complement strand
ATGTCAATGGCATGAGAATCGGGCGTGGCAGCCACTTTATCCTCAAAAGCCTTGTTCCAAAGTACCGGAGCTACGAAGTCCGGATCGAGCACGGGAGTGAATTTCGGTTGGATATTCATAACGTTACAGGGGTATTTATAGCATTAAAAGATTGGTAAGACAAGCTAAAAAGACAAGATGCATCAGAATTCACAGTTTCTGGGTGTTCTGGGGTACGGCAACACGTCTCGAATGTTCTGCACACCTGTTACAAACATGATGAGGCGTTCAAAGCCCACACCAAACCCGGCATGCGGCACCGTGCCGTAACGGCGCAGGTCGTTATACCAGTAATAGGCCTCGGCATCCATACCCAGGCGGGCAATATTACCCTCCAGCACCTCCAAGCGTTCTTCACGCTGGCTGCCGCCAATGATTTCACCGATGCCGGGCACCAGCACATCCATGGCCGTTACCGTTTTATCATCGTCATTAAGACGCATGTAGAAAGGCTTAATCTCTTTGGGATAATTGTAAACGATGACGGGGCACTTAAAGTGGCGCTCGGTCAGGAAACGCTCGTGCTCGCTCTGCAAATCCATACCCCAGTAAGGCGGGTACTCAAACTTCTCCCCGCTTGCCAGCATGATGTCGATGGCCTCTGTGTAGGAGCAACGCACAAACGGTTTTTGGCTCACCTCCTCCAAGCGCGCACGCAAGCCTTTATCTACAAAGCGGCAGAAGAACTCAAAATCCCCGCTATCATCTGCCAACATGGTATCTGCAATATGCTTAATGAAAGCCTCTGCCACATCCATGTCTCCATAAATATCACAGAAGGCAATCTCGGGCTCAATCATCCAGAACTCGGCGGCATGGCGCGTGGTGTTGCTGTTTTCTGCTCGGAAAGTGGGGCCGAAGGTATAGATATTGCTCAACGCACAAGCAAAGGTTTCGCCCTCCAACTGGCCGGATACGGTAAGACTGGCAGGTTTGGCGAAAAAGTCCTTATCATAGCTCTTGTTTTCAGCCAGGGGGTCAAGCGTGGTGACATGAAACATCTCACCCGCACCCTCACAGTCAGAGGCTGTGATAATGGGGGTATGAACCCATACGAAATCGCGGTCCAAAAAGAACTTGTGCACCGCAGCTGCAATGCGGGAGCGTGTGCGGAAAATAGCCCCGAACAGGTTGGTGCGGGGGCGCAAATGTGCGATGGTGCGCAAGAATTCAGGAGAATGCCCCTTCTTTTGCAGAGGATACGTATCGGGCGCAGTACCAACCAAAGCGATGGAATCCGCCTGAATCTCCCACTTCTGCTTGCCGGGGCTCTCCACCAAACGCCCCTGAACGGAGACAGAAGAGCCCGTGGTCATTTTGCCGATGTTCTCGTACCCGGGTATACCGGCATCTGCAATCACCTGAATGGAGGCCAAACTCGTGCCATCATTAATCTCCAAGAATGAAAAAGCCTTAGAATCACGGCGGGTACGCACCCACCCCTCTACCAGAATAGAATCCTGCGCGGCCTCACTTGCCAGCGCATGCTTTACAAGAGTTCTTTTCATGGCTTCACTTTACCATAAACTCTCCCACTTGGCGAGCTATTTTCATAATTGGGCGCATTTTTTGTCTGCACCGCGCATAAATAAATTTATGAACCGAAAATCCATGGGGTACGAGTAAAAGCAAAGCGGGTACAATTGCCAAGTGCAATTTTTTAATAAAATCCAGCTTGAAGAAAGGGCAAAGCTGTGCTATCATCTCTCGCCCTCAAGCAATGATAAGGCATGGTTACATATGGCAGAGAAGTTTGATATCAACAGTTTAAACGCCGCTCAAAAACAAGCGGTGCAAACACTTAACGGGCCGGTATTAATACTGGCCGGGGCCGGCACGGGCAAAACCCGCACCGTTACATGCCGTATTGCCAATATGATAGAACAGGGGGTCAACCCCGCCGGCATTCTCGCCCTTACCTTTACCAACAAAGCAGCCAATGAAATGGCAGACCGCGTTGCCGGACTGGTGGACAGAAAAGCAGCGCGAAAAATGACCGTTTGCACCTTCCATTCACTCTGCGTGCGTATTTTGCGGCAAGATATCGGCAGGCTGGGGTATAAAGAAAACTTCTCCATATACACCGGCAGCGACCAAAGCGGCTTGCTGAAGCGCCTTATCATGGAATACGGAGCCCGCAGAGAGAAATTGGAGCCCGCCCAAGTCATTGCAGAGTACTCCCGAGTACGCAACCAAGGCTTGGATTATAAGGCTATAGAAGACACCCTCATCTCTGCCGTGGCGGGGGCATACCAGCGAGAGTTGAAAGCGCAAAATGCGGTAGACTTTGATGACCTGCTCATCCTCACCGAGCGCTTACTGCGCTGTTACCCGGATGTGCACGATAAGTGGAACCGACGATTCACCTTTATCACCGTGGACGAGTTTCAAGACACAAACTCCCTGCAAATGAGCTTATTGCGACAGTTGGTAGGACCGGAGCACAATGTATGTGTCGTGGGGGATGACGACCAATCCATTTACGGATGGCGCGGTGCTCAAATCTCCAACATTCTGGACTTTGAAAGCTTTTTCCCCAACCCCACCGTCATTAAGCTTGAAGAGAATTACCGCTGCACCAAGCAAGTGTTGGACTGTGCCAATATTCTGATACGCCACAACGCAGGTCGCAGAGAAAAGACACTGCGCACCAATAAGGAGGGCAAATACCCCGTGAGATTACTTGCCATGCCGGGGCCGGAGGATGAAGCAGAGTTCATAGCAGACGAAATTGAGCAGTTGCGCGTGCGTGAAAAATTACCGTGGGAGGCCTTTGCCGTGCTGTTCCGCGCCAATGCACAAAGCCGCGCCTTGGAAATGGCGTTGAGAGAGCACCACATACCTTACCGCATGGTAGGCACCAAGAGTTTCTTTGACCGCAGAGAGGTGAAAGACCTCATCAGCTACCTGCAACTCATGGATAACCCGGATGCAGATTTACACCTGCTGCGAGTGCTCAACACCCCGCCGCGCGGCATCAGCGCCAACACAGCATCCTTCGCCATTGATTGGAGCCGAGACAACAAGAAAAGCGTGTGGTCTACCCTGCTCGACCTCTCCTTTTTGGCAGAATGCTCCACACGCTCCCAAAACAGCATTAATGCCTTTACAGAGCTTATCACCCGCTATGGCACCGAATTCGCAGAAAGTGAACGCTCTTTCGAGGAAATTATGAGCGATTTCCTCAAAGAAACGGAATACGAGGAGTATATATCCCGCAACTGCAAGACGGAGGAAGAAAAGAACCGCCGCCAATCTGCCATAGATGACATTAAGTCTGCCTTGCGACAGTTCTGGCTCCCGGGAGCAAAACTGACCGATTTTCTCTCAAAAATCAACCTCGATAACGATCGCGATGATGATGATATTGAAAGCAAAAGCGGCGTGTGCCTCATCACCATGCACGCCGCCAAGGGGTTGGAGTTTCCGCAAGTTTATATTGTTGGGGTGGAGGACGGGTTGCTGCCGCACAACCGCTCCGTAGATGAAGGAAACCTGGATGAAGAGCGCCGCCTTTTCTACGTGGGGATTACCCGTGCCAGAGAACGCCTGACCATGACCTACTGCGCCAAACGCACACGTTATGGGGCAGAGGAACGCTGCAAGCCCTCCTGCTTTATTATGGAGATTCCCAACCGGCTCTACGAGTTTGTAGACTATGATGAGCTCATGAAAACACCCATGAGCGAAGAGGATTGTGCAGATGCCATCTCCTCTTTCCGGTCTTTATTGGATGATTAAAAAACTTATCCTACAACAGATTCAACGGCCTCGGGATTTCTCCCGAGGCCGCCTACTTTTTCCTCTTGTCTTATGAACGATTTTCGTGCAATATGTGCGTTGCAGCTTTACTCTGAGAGGTAAGAAGCTACGCCCTCATGCGTGGCCTGCATGGCCTTGTCACCCTTTTGCCAACCAAGGGGGCAAACCTCGCCGTGCTCCTCAAAGTGCTGCAGGGCATCTACAATGCGGATAGCCTCGTCTATGCTACGCCCCAGCGGCATGTCATTTACCAGCATGTGGCGCACCACACCCTCCTTATCAATGAGGAACAGGCCACGGTATGCTACCTTATCACCATCCTCGGCAAGTACATCATACTGTGCGGCGATTTCCTTGTTGATGTCTGCCACCAGCGGGTATGTTACGCCTTGGATACCGCCTTGGTTGCGCGGGGTGTTGGTCCATGCCCAGTGGCAGAACTCGCTGTCCGTGCTGCAACCCACTACGGCTGTGTTGCGTTTCTCAAACTCCGGCAGTGCATTCTGGAAACCTATGAGCTCTGTGGGGCATACAAAGGTGAAGTCCTTCGGGTAGAAGAACAGTACCACATATTTGTTACCCTTGTATTGCTCGAGGCTGAAGTTGCTCTCGATGATGCCATTCACCACGGCGTTTGCCGTGAACTCCGGTGCTTTCTTTCCTACTAACATAATGGTTTGTTTTGTTTGTGTTGATTTTTTGCTGAGGTTGCGTGCCTCACTTTGCTGCGCACAAATTACCACTTTTCTGATAGGAATGCAAGACTTTTCTTGGAATTTTTCTAAAAAAGTTTGTCTTTTCTAAACAGGAAGCATTCCGGTTTAGAAAATGGAGTGGCTAAAAAGGGAAAAAAAGGGTAAAAGGGGCATTTACGACACAATAAAGCCTTGCGAACGGGCAGAGAAGAAACTATAATGCATGCATGCCGACAGTCAACGTAGCACTAGGGGAGCGTTCATATCAGGTACACGTAGCAAACGGAGCACTTGATAGGGTGGGCTATATGGCAGAAAAGCTCAGAATAACGGGGAAAGCCGCCGTGATAACGGACAGCAACGTAAGCCCGCTGTACGCAGAGCAAGTGGTGCAAAGTTTGGCAGATGCAGAGTATGAGAGCAGCTTACATGTGTTTGAGGCAGGTGAGCAAAGCAAGAATCTGCGCACGGTAGAAGAATTAGTGAACGAGATGGTAGCCGCCGGGCACGACCGCAGCAGCTTTGTAGTAGCCTTGGGTGGTGGCGTGGTAGGAGATATGGCCGGGTTTATAGCCTCTATATACTACAGGGGCATTCCCTTTATACAAGTACCCACTACCGTGATGGCGCAGGTGGACAGCTCTGTAGGCGGTAAAACAGCTGTGGATATTGAGGCCGGCAAAAATTTGATAGGGGCCTTTTACCAACCCAAGTTGGTAGTGGCAGACCCCACCACCCTGCTCACTTTACCCCCGCGAGTATTAAGAGAGGGCATGGCAGAGATTGTGAAGCACGCAGCCATTGCCCGTCCACGCATGTTACAAACCCTGCAACGCATTGCCAATGAAATTGATTTAGGGTTTAGCCTTACCACAATAGAGCATTTACCGGAGCTGATAGCGGAGAATATTGAAATTAAGGCACGCATCGTAGAGGCAGATGAGAAGGAGACGCAGGGAGTACGCGCTTTTTTGAATTTAGGGCATACTTTGGGACACGGCATAGAAGCCAGCGTACCCTACGGCGAGTTGCTGCATGGAGAAGTCGTGAGCTTGGGCCTGCGTGCGGCTTTGTACCTATCTGCACAATACGGGGGAATTTCCGCCCAAGAGGAGCAGGATATTTTGCGCACACTCAAAAACCTGGGGCTACCGTTGGAGCTACCGGCCGATGTGCAAATTGAAAAAGCTTTAGCTAAAACAGCAACGGACAAAAAGTTCATCAACGGGGCCATACGCTTTGTGCTGCTCCAATCACTGGGGCACCCCTATATCTGCAAAGAGATCACGCAACAGGATTTACGCGCTGCCTTACACCACCTCACTACACCGATTTTCTCAATTTAACACCATACTCAATCATGACAGACCCCCGCACTACACAACTGGCACAGGCACTTGTAAGCCACTCCTGCCGCCTGCAACCGGGCGAGCATATCCTTTTAGACCTTTACGATGCACCGGAAGAGATGGGCGTGGAGCTTATACGCGCCGTGCGTGCAGCCGGGGCAATTCCGCATATTCGCGAGCACAGCAGCCGCGTTGTCAGAGAAATGCTTGCCGGAGCTACAGATGCCCAGTATGAATCCATTGCAGCCTTAGAGCTTGAAGAAATGAAAGCCATGGATGCCTACATTGCCATACGAGGCAGCCGCAACACCTTTGAAAACTCAGGCATAAACCCCGAGAACATGAAATTGGCCATGAAGCACATGCGCACGGTGCATAACCGGCGTGTTTGCAAAACAAAATGGTGCGTGCTGCGTTGGCCGACCCCATCTATGGCTCAGGGGGCAAGCATGAGCACGGAGGCTTTTGAGGACTTCTACTTCCGTTGCTGCTTGGCGGATTATGATGCCCTGCGCAAGGCAATGGATAAACTTGCAGAGCGCATGATGAAGACAGACAAGGTACACATCATCGGCCCCGGTACAGATTTAACATTCAGCATCAAGGGCATGCCGGCCATCCCCTGCTCCGGAGAAATGAACATACCCGATGGCGAGGTCTTTACCGCACCTGTACTCAACAGCGTAAACGGCACCATTTACTACACCGCCCCCACGGTATACCAAGGCATACCGTTTGACGGCATTACACTTACCTTTAAGGACGGCAAGATTGTGGAAGCACACTGCAACGGCAAAGACGAAGAACTTAACAAGATACTCGACTCCGATGCCGGGGCTCGCTTCATCGGAGAGTTTGCGCTGGGGGTCAACCCGTACATCCTCAAGCCCATGTATGATATTCTCTTCGATGAGAAGATTGCAGGCTCCTTCCACTTTACCCCCGGCCAAGCCTACGAGAACTGCGACAACACCAACCGCTCTCAAGTACACTGGGATATGGTGTGCATTCAGCGAGAGGAATACGGTGGCGGCGAGATTTGGTTTGATGACGAGCTGATTCGCAAAAACGGCATCTTTACAGACCCCGAACTGGCCATCCTCAACCCCGCAACTGTGTAAAAAACATGAAAGACCCACGTTACCAACAACTGGCTCACCAAGTAGTCAACTACGCCGTACGCGTGCAACCCGGGGAACATGTCAACCTGCGCATGCAAGACATACCGGATGCCATGGTCGTTGAGCTCATACGCGCCGTGAGAGCCGCCGGGGGATACCCGCATTTGGATTTGTCACACGCCGTATTAACAAAAGAGCTGCAAATGGGGGCCACCCCCGAGCAGTTCGAGATGGATGGCTCATACCGCTTACGCCGTGCAGAGGATATGCAGGTGCACATCTGCTTTTACGCAGATTACAACAGCTTTGAGTCTGCCGAGGTTCCGGCAGAAAAAATGGGGCTGGTCAGCAAGTATTTCAAACCGGCCAGCGATGTGATTTGCAACAAGCGCAAATGGACCATCCTGGCATGGCCCACCCCCTCTATGGCTCAAGCAGCCGGCATGAATACGGAGGAGTTTGAGAACTTCTATTTCCGTTGCTGTTTGGCAGACTACGCCAAGCTTAAGGAGGGCATGCTCAAGCTTAAGGCTATGATGGAAGCCACGGATGAAGTACGCATCGTAGGCCCCGGCACAGACCTCACTTTCAGCATCAAAGGTATACCGGCCATTGTATGCGCGGGTGATTGCAACATACCCGATGGCGAGGTTTACACCGCCCCCGTTAAAAACAGCCTGAACGGTACATTGGCCTATAATGCCCCCACCATTTATCATGGTACACCCTTTGACGGTGTTAAGTTCCGCTTTGAAAACGGTAAGATTGTGGAGGCACACTGCAACGGCAATGAGGAAGCCCTTAACAAAATATTGGATACGGATGAGGGCGCACGCTTCATCGGAGAGTTTGCTCTGGGGGTGAACCCGTATGTACTCAACCCCATGAGAGACATCCTCTTTGATGAAAAAATTGCAGGCTCCTTCCACATGACGCCGGGGCAATGCTACGATGAAGCCCCCAATGGCAATAACTCTGCCATTCACTGGGACTTAGTTTGCATTCAGCGCGCAGAATACGGTGGTGGTGAGATTTATTTTGACGGCAAACTGATACGCAAGGACGGCATCTTTACAGCCCCTGAGCTTGCCGTACTCAACCCCATTTACGAATAATTGCTCACATGAAGAAGCCCGACCTCATACACCGAATAGGAGTACACCTGCTCAAGCATGTGCGCTTCTACGTATCCGCCTCTGCTGCCGCCTGTTTGGCAATGTGTTGTGTTATGAAATTCGGTGCATGGGGGGCCTCTTCCGTCACAAAAGAGAACATCACCATTACAGCACCGTCTCTGGATGAGATGGGGCCCTTGAAGATTGCCTTTTTTTCAGATATTCACAATGCCGAAGCCCTATTGAAAGATACGATTGATATACTAAAGGCAGAAAAACCGGATCTCATTATTTTCGGTGGTGATTTAGTCTATGTACCGGAGCGTTTTATGAGGACAAAATGGGCGGTTAACGGTTTCCGGGAACTCTGCAACATTGCCCCTACCTATGCCATACTCGGCAACCACGATTATGAAAAACAGGAACAGGTGGAGCGTGTATACCAATCTGCCGGGGTGAAATTGCTGCGAAATGAAGCCGTCGACTGGACGACGCCGACCGGAAATACGATTCGGATTGTCGGGTTAGGAGACCATAATGAGGGCGATGAAGAGCCGTCAAAATGCATGGTGGCTAAGGGCGCAGAAGATAAACCGGTGCTCTTACTGGCACACGACCCCGAAAGCCGCAACAACTTGGGGGATTACGAGTGGGACCTTATGCTTGCCGGGCACACACACGGCGGACAACTGGGCATACCCTTTACCGATAAATACATCAGCTTACGCTCTGCAATGTCCGCGGGATTATTTGATTACGAAAACGGGCGTAAAATATATGTAACCAGGGGAACAGGCTCCATACTCGGCATGCGTTTCTTTTGCTCGCCGGAGCTTGCCATCATCAGCATCGGCAGCAAAAACACACACTAAAGCTCAGCACCTTACTGTGGTGATGTTTCCTGCGCCTCAGCCTTTTCCAATGCGGGGTCCGTTGCCATTTTTTCAATATCGTCATTAATGACCTCCCACGCCCAAACCCCATAATAAACCGTCACAATAACTCCCGCCAAATTAACCAAACGGCTCAAAAAACGCTCGCTGAGAATCAGGGAGAGCAAAAAAACACCACCGGCAGCCAATGCGGCAAAGCTCCCCCACATGATAGCCCCCTTAATATCCTTATCATTATACAAGATGCAGACAACCATGGGAAAAGCCCCCATCATTAAGGTGGCCCCCACGCAGTCCCACCTACTGAAGGTATTATGCTCTTCTACCGTTTTATCTGCCATATCTGCGGGTTATTATAATGTAGAATACCCAAAAAAGCAACAAAATTAACACCAAAATGACGCATCAATACAGCTTTGCCACTTGACGGGAGGCGGTGTCTCTGCTAGGATAGCAGACCATGAGACGCATCCTTTCCACATTAATTTTGATACTATGCAGTACACTGGTACTGTGTCAATGCGGTCGGGAGGATGAGCACAGCACCGTTATACGCATTGGTTGTTTTCCCAACGTAACACATGTTCAAGGGCTTGTAGCACGCAACATGTGGCGGCACAAAGTATGCAACGGTAAAGGGTGGTTTGAAAATGAAATACCGGGCTACAGCGAGGAGTGGTATACGTTTAACGCCGGCCCCACCGCCATGGAGGCCTTGTTCGGCAAAACGGTGGATATCACCTATGTAGGCCCCAGCCCGGCCCTGAATGCCTATGCAGTTTCTGCCGGCAGAGAGGTACGCTTGTTGGCAGGTGCGGTCAATGGGGGTGCGGCTTTACTTGTGGCAAAAGGAAGCAACATTAACACACCGGCAGATTTTAAAGGACGCAGCATAGCTACCCCCCAACTGGGCAACACTCAAGATGTATCTTGCCGGGCATGGCTCATACGCAATGGGTTAAGTTGCCCCTTGGAGGGTGGTGGAGATTGCAGAGTTGCCCCCACACCCAATGCCATGCAGCTGCAACTTATGACCCAGGGGGAGATAGATGCCTGCTGGACCGTGGAACCTTGGGTAACCAGACTTGAAAAAAAAACCGGCGCCCAAGTTTTGGTAGAAGAGCCCAACGTTGTTACCACGGTTCTGGCATCTCGCGTGGGGTGGCTTAAACGCCACCCACAAGCAGCTGCGCATGTAATTGCTGCGCATGAAAAATTAACGCAATGGATTATGCAACACCCCTTGCAAGCGCAAAAACATGTGGCAGATGAAATGATGCACCTCACGCAGTCTGATGAGAAAGAACGTGCTGAATTTGAAGAACTCATCAAAAATGCTTGGGCTCGTATGACATTAACGGACACCGTTGATATAGCCGGGCTGGAGCAATTTGTAAAAGACGGCCAAAGCACCGGGTTGCTGGACTATGTACCCCCCCTGCAAAACATGCTGTATACCCCTGCCCCCCAACCCTCAACCGCAGCTCATTAAACATGAGAGAAAAGACACACCAAGAGATACAGGAGTTCCCCACCGCTAAGCTGAGTGTGGAGCATGTATACAAAACATTCAAGACCAAAAACCGCTTGGTACAGGCACTTGAAGATGCAAGCCTTACCATTAACGAAGGTGAGTTTGTATGTTTTGTTGGCCCCAGTGGCTGTGGTAAATCTACACTGCTCAACATTATAGCCGGGCTCGAGAAACCGGACCAAGGCAAGGCGATGATAGACGGTGAGCCCATCATTGGCCCGGGGCGAGACCGCATGATGATGTTTCAGGAGCATGCGCTGTTTCCGTGGTTGGATGTGATAGGCAATGTCATGTTCGGCTTAAAACAAAAGCCCAACCTCAACAATAAAGAGCGATTAGAGGTAGCCAAATACTACCTGTATTTGGTCAAGATGGATAAGTTTGCCCACGCCAACATTCACGAGCTTTCCGGCGGTATGCGTCAGCGTGTGGCCTTGGCTCGCTCCCTTGCGCCTAATCCCAAAATCCTGTTGATGGATGAACCATTCTCCGCCTTGGATGCCATGACCCGCGAGCAACTCTACGGCGATATTCAGGATATTTGGGCAAAACGCAAAAAGACCATCGTATTCGTTACACACAATGTGAGAGAGGCCGTTTGCCTGGGGGATCGCGTCATTCTCTTCTCGCCTCACCCCGGCAGGGTACGCAAAGAGTTTAAGGTTAATTTGCCACGCCCCCGCAATATCAACAGCCATGATTTGGCTGATATTGCACGTGAAATTACGGCAGAACTCAAAGGATATCAAAATGCAGCAGAATCAGATTAATCCATGAAACGTATTCTTACAACCTTTCTTTTCTTCGTGCTGCTCATTCTCATATGGGCAGCTCTCACCGGGGATTTGCAATGGCTGGGTATCGGCCCCGAGGAGCCTGTGTGGAACCCGTATGTGTTGCCACCTCCCGGTGTAGTGGGGCAATACCTGTGGGATAATCTCATCAACTTTAAAATACTCAATGCCATGGGAGTAACGCTCCGGCGTCTGCTCATCGGCTATGCCATTGGGTTGGTGCTGGGTGTACCGTTGGGCATGCTCTCTGCACGGTTCCGCAGTATCAGCGACACCTTGGGCATGTTGGCATTGGGCTTGCAGGCGCTTCCGAGCGTTTGCTGGGTACCGTTGGCCTGTATATGGTTTGGGCAATCGGAGGCAGCACTGTTATTTGTTGTCATTATGGGCACGTTGTGGAGCGTGCTTCTCTCCACCCAAAACGGCATGAAAAACGTACCGCCCATCTATGCCCGAGCCGCACGCACCATGGGGTCAAGCCCTTTGCATACACTTATTTTTGTAACGCTTCCGGCCTCTGCTCCCTTTGTGGTAAGCGGCATGAAGCAGGGGTGGGCATTTGCCTGGCGCTCGCTGATGGCCGCGGAGATTTACGTATCCGTAGTCGGAGGGTTCGGCATCGGGCAATACCTGCACTTCGGGCGTGAGCTGCAACGCATGTACCAAGTGATTGGTATCATGTTCATCATCATCTTAGTGGGTTTGTTGGCAGATAAACTATTGTTCTCACCCGTAGAATCTTGGTTACACCGCCGCTGGGGTACAGATAAAGAGTAAAAGCCATGAGCAGTTGGATAAACGAGCTGAAATCTCAACTGGGAGACTGCGTTAGCACCGCCCCCGATGTATTGCAGGCACACGCCGGTGATAAATGGCACGCCGCAGCCCTACCCCAAGCAGTAGTGTTGGCAGAATGTACGGAGCAAGTGGCTGCTGCCATGAAGTTTGCAGCACAGCACAACATCCCCGTAACGGCGCGCGGTGCCGGTGTGGGCTATGTGGGGGGCTGTGTACCCGTAAAAGGCGGCATCGTTATTTCCGTAGCACGCATG
>SUVJ01000070.1 GCA_015062045.1 Akkermansiaceae bacterium | reverse complement strand
GCAATGTTGCAAAGCCTTGCATAAGTTACCGGTGTAATTACGGCAGTAAGCGTTGAGATAGCAATGCTTATTTTGCGAACAGCAAGGGAGATTTCCCGTAGCTGTGAGCCGAACTAAATTGACTTCGTATTTCGCTTGCCTCGGCGTAGCCTCGGAGAGGCGAAGACGGGTATTTCGTATGTTACCACACAAATACCAATTTATCTATCAACATATAAATCAAACCCTCCAATTGTTCCCACGCGTAATCGCCTATTTTCAAGGTATACATCAAGCGAATAATTGCCTACAGACCTCCATAAAAATGAGATTATGCTTACATTTTCAAATTCATGGCGGGATTGGCACTTGAAAACGCAGCCCAAAGTGTGTAAAATTGCGCCCGCATGACTGAAAACAGCACAGAGAAAGCTACGGAAGCCCTCGCTCCCCCCCGACGCAAGGCAGATGGCACCAAAATTTTGGTAATGGCAGCGGCGGCCATATTCATTTTAATTGGCCTGAGAGAGTTGCGTGACCTGCTGGTGCCGATTATGTTGGCTGCATTTTTGGCTATCATCAGTTACTCCATTACAGACTTTTTGAGCAAGAGGCTCAATTTCCCGCACTGGCTGTCAGTTATATGCACCTTAATAGTGGATGCCGGAGTCATCTTTGCCGTGGGTACCTTGTTGCGCTTTTTGGCAGCAGACATGAAGAACACTCTGCAAAGTGAGGTAACACTGAAGTTTCAGGAGAAATACAACGACTTCATCTGTTGGCTGGACCGCTGGGATTTAGGGGAAGACGCCCGGCACATATTCTCTGCCCCGCAGGATTATTTGGGCATGGAAAAAATCTTCAACGTATCGCAAGCCGTCGGCACGGGGGCCGTGTCTTTCATGTCCATCACCACGCTGATACTCGTGCTGATGACATTCTTGCTGGGGGAAGCCCCCTTGTTCAAGAAAAACTTTAAAAACCTGCCCAACAGTGTACAAGGCAAGCAGCAGGTATTCTCTGCCCTTAAAGGCATACAGCGTTACCTGTTCATCAAAACCATAGCCAGTGCCTGCACAGGCTTGCTGGCCTGGTGGTTATGTGCCGCTATGGATGTGCCCTTTGCCTTCCTGTGGGGCGTTGTGGCATACGTGCTCAACTACATTCCCACCATCGGCTCCATTGTGGCAGCCATACCGCCCATCTTATTAGCCCTGTTGCTGGGCAGCCTGGGAGACACCTTTATCATAGCAGGTGGCTACATTGCCATCAACTTTATGATAGGCAATGGCATAGAGCCCATATTCCTGGGTAAGCAGTTCGGCATTGCAACATCCGTGGTGCTGCTGTCCGTGTTGCTGTGGGGCTGGGTATGGGGTACGGTGGGCATGTTCTTGGCCGTGCCTATATCCGTGCTGATAAAATTAGCACTGGAAAACTCCGGAGACCTTTACTGGGTAGCAGCCATTATTGATGATAACGAGCACCCCAAACCGGATTCAGACGTAAACAACCATTAATCTTATCACATTTATGCACGCATTCGCCTATAAAAACGGTCACATGTATTGTGAGGGAGTCAACCTGGCAGACATAGCCTCTGCCGTGGGTACTCCCACCTTTGTATACAGCCGCAAAACCATTATGGATGATCTTGCGGAGCTGCAAACAGCCCTTGCCCCGCTGGATGCCCATGTGGCATACGCCGTAAAAGCATGTTCCAATAAGGCCATTCTCAACCTCATGGCGCAACAGGGCGTGGGGTTTGACATAGTATCCGGTGGCGAGCTCTGGCGCGTTGTCAATGCGGGGGGGGATCCCACCCTGTGCACCTATGCAGGTGTAGGCAAAACGGAGGCAGAGATACGCTATGCACTTGGCCTGAACATCTATTGTTTCAACTGCGAGAGCGAAAACGAGCTGAGAGAAATTAACCGCATTGCCGGAGAAATGGGGATAAAAGCCCCGGTGGCCGTGCGCGTCAACCCGCATGTGGATGCCCACACGCACAAGTACATTACCACCGGCACCAGCGAGAACAAGTTCGGTGTGGATATCTCCCGCATAGAGGAGCTGTATGCCACCATTGCCGCAGAGATGCCCCACCTGCATATCCGTGGGTTGCAGATGCACATTGGCTCCCAGCTTACGGAGATTGCCCCCTTTGTAAAAGCCATAGAAAAAGTAGCACCCATCGCCAAAAAGTTTAAAGAGCTCTACAACATTGAGTTTTGGAGCATTGGCGGCGGCATAGGCATTGTGTACGATGGCTGCTTAGAGTCCGGCAAGCCGGAGTGGTGGGCAGCCCGCCCGCAGCAAATCACCCTCACCGGCTATGCAGAGGCCATCATACCGCTGCTGCAACCACTGGGTCTCAAAATTTTGGTAGAACCGGGGCGCCGCTTGGTCGGCAATGCTGCCTGCATGCTTACTACCTGCCTGTACGAGAAAAAGGGAGAGGCGAAAACCTTCAAGATGATTGATGCCGGCATGAACGACATCATTCGCCCTGCCCTGTACGAGGGATATCACGAGATTTGGCCCGTTAAAGAGCACGCCAACGACACGATTGTGGCAGACATTGTGGGGCCCATTTGCGAGAGTGGCGACTTCCAAGCCCAAAACAGAGAAATTGCAGATGTGAAACCCGGTGAGGTGCTGGCAGAAATGAGTGCAGGGGCATACGGGTTCAGCATGGCTTCCACCTACAACTCCCGCCCGCTTGCCGCAGAGGTATTGGTGGACGGGGATAAATGGCACGTCATCCGCAAGCGCCAAACCTTGGAGCAAATGGTAGAGGGTGAGTGCCTGCCGCAATAACCAACAGAATAAACATGATTACTTTTACCAACCTGACGGGTGCAGACGAAATCGGGGCCAACAGTTACTTGTTGGATCTGGAGGGCTCCCGCATTGTGCTGGATGCCGGCATGCACCCCAAAAAAGACGGTAACGAGGCTAAGCCCGACTACAAGCTCATAGGCGCGGCAGACCCGGACTGCATTTTCATTACCCACTCACACTTAGACCACATTGGCACCCTGCCCGTGTTTCAGGATGAATACCCGCGTGCCGAGGTCATCATGACGGAGGGCACGGTAAAAGTGGGCGATGCCATGCTGCACAACTCCGTCAATGTGATGACCGGCAAGCGTATATCCGAGGGCATTGTAGAATACCCCTTCTATACGCACGGCGAGCTGGAGCGCCTCACCCGCGCATGGGTAGGCCGCCCGTACAACGAGCCGTTCCGCACCGGTTACAACGGCAATGTGCTGGCCACCCTGTACGATGCCGGGCATATTCTGGGCTCCTGCGGCGTGTTGCTGGAGAGCGTAACCGGCACCACCGTGTTCTACACGGGCGATGTGCAGTTTGATAACCAAACCCTTATCGGCGGGGCGGACTTTCCGCAAGACGGGGTGGATATCCTCATTATGGAGTGTACCCACGGCTGCACAGAGCGCGCAGCAGACTACACCCGTGAAAAGGAGCTATTGCGTTTTGCCGGCGCCATAAGAGAGGTGCTGGAGGACGGCGGGGCCGTGCTCATACCCGTGTTTGCACTGGGCAAGAGCCAAGAGCTGCTCTGCGAGCTGGGGCGTTTTAAGGAGCAAGGGCTCATCCCCGATGTTCCCATCTACTTTGGCGGGCTCAGCTCCAAGATTACGCTCATTTACGACAAACTTACGGACTCCACACCGCGCCTTAACCCCGGCTACAAACTCAAGGACAACGTGGAGACGCACGGCCTGCCCAAACAAGGCAAAGCCCCGCTGGTAGTCAGCCCCGGCAATATCTACTTGGTATCCAGCGGTATGATGAGTGAGCACACCGTGTCTTACAACATGGCAGCTCAAGTATTACCCCACCCCAAAGATGCCATCCTCTTTGTAGGCTACAGCGACCCGGACTCCCCCGCAGGCCGTATTAAAGCCACCAACCACGGTGATATTGTCAAACCCAACGGCAAAGGGCAAGGCTACCCCCTGCTTTGCCGTATTGAGTGTTTTGACTTCTCCGGGCACGCCACCCGCTCAGCCCTTATCGACTACGCCTGCCGCCTCGCCCCCAAAACGGTGGTTCTGGTACACGGAGATCCGCAGGCCACAGCCTCCATGCAAGCTGAGCTGAGCACCAAACTACCGGGCTCAAACATCATCATCCCCACGCCCGGTAAAACTCTGCGGTTAGACTGATTTCCAACTCATAAATCATGGTATATAAAAGCGGTAAATTAGATGACTCCTGGCAACAAGGGTTCATCAAAAAGTTCAGAAGGGGTACTATCATAGCCATGATAGTGGCATACCTGCTTATTCGCTACATCATGAAGGAAGAGGGGCAAGAACTGCTTGACCCGTACATAGATGTACCCGCCTTGCTGTTGTTCTGCCTGTTTGCATGGTATTTGGGTAAACGCACCGCCCATAAGATGCAAGCTCAACTGGAGGCAGTAGACTCGGTATTTTACACCATGACCGAAAGCGGTATTTTGAGTGAGAGCAAATACCACAGCACGTTCTTCACTTGGGATTCCATCGTCTGGGCACGCAGAATGGGTACCACCATCTCCCTGCAACTTGCCCACGGTTCCCATAAGTCGCTCATCTTAACGGCAGAAACAGAGGCCCGCCGCAAAGAAGCCCTGCGTTATATCAGCGCCCATATCGGCAAAGCCAACCGGGAGCAGCTCATCCCCCCACCGTTGGATATGGCATTGGAAAACCCCGTGCGTTTTTCTGCCTCTCGCTTACAATTACGAGAAGCGGCAGACGCCACAGCCCTGCTGAAAGCATCAAAGAATGCACGTTATACGCGCTATGTGCTGACGTTTTTTTGGGCGGCATTACTCATCTTCGGGGCGTGCTTCGCCAATTATGTAGCCATGATAATTGCGGGGATTTTTCTGTACACCTCCCTGGACACCATGAGACGCCCCGGCGGCAGTGACAGCCGGGTTAATAAATACCGCGCGTATGATTTGTATGCAGACGACAACCGCGTTTTGCTGCTGCAAGACAACAACTGGATTTTGATGAAAAAAGTGCAGGCAGAGGCCTGTTACGAAACCCCGCACTGCACCATTTGCGCGTGTGGCTTAGACACTTATGTGAATGTAGATGCCGGAAGCGAGCTTCCGCCTGTACTCTCTGCCCCCAAAAAAGAAACACCAAAGCCACAAAAGCTCCATATCATATTGTTGATACTGCTTGCCACCCTTTGTGCAACCTGTTATGCCTACACCTTCAGCAAACCATGGCATTTACACTGCCTGTTAAAAGGGTGGGATACCGAGCATAAGCACGCATTAGCCTTGGCAGAGCTGCCGACAGATGCCGAGGTGGAGGATGTATATGTGCACGTTTTTGATAATGACTTTAACCCATTGCTGAAAACCAAAACAAAAATTTGCCCGGTATTCATGCTTATTACCATGAAAAACGGTGAGGAGCATGAGCTGTACCTCACCTCCAAAGCAAAGCCGTATAAGCACGAGCATTACGTACCCGAGGTCGATGTAATGTATGACCTTGAACTGGAGTCCGTGCAGGAAGCAGAGCGGCTCTTTTACAGATAAGTGCCCAAAGCCTCTAAAAGGCATTGCACACGCGGCCCGGGCAGGTTGCCCAGCTCCATACTGCCCATAACATAGGCAAAGGATACCCCGCTTTGCGGGGTACAGCACCCTAAAGAGCCCCCCGCCCCGGCATGCCCGAAACCACCGCCGGGGAAAAACTCGGCAGGCTCACACATGGTACCACAGGTAAAGGCACTATGCTGCAACAGGGTGAGATCTTGCCCACTGCATTGCGGGGTACTCATCCACTCCGCAACATCCGCAGCAAAGGGGGATTGCGGCAGCCGCCCCAGCAGTGCCTGATAAAAAGCAGCCAAACCACGGGCGGATGCCACCCCGCCCTTTGCGGGGGAGCCACATTGCCACGCAGCAGGGGTGTTCATCTCCCTGGCAGAGTTATAGCCGTTAATGCTGTTAAACGCCTTGTGTACAGGCGAGTTAGCATCAAAATACTCCTTATAAAAGGGAGTACGCGGCATACTGCCGAGCATGCGAGCCGTGCGCAAATGCGCCACTTGTGGGTAAAGTGCTTGCGGCAAATGCCCTATATAAAACTCCAGCCCCAGGGGGCGGCGCACATGAGACTCCCAATAATCGCTCACTCGTTGCCCCGTGAGCTCCAGCATCAAAATATCCACCATGGGGCCGAAAGTTTGCGGGTGGTAGCCATGGTGAGGCGGCTGCCACAAGGGCGTGGTAGCCTCTATCGCCGCACGGCACTGCTCCAAATCCTCCAACGGAGCGGGCTGAGCCAAAGCGGCCAAACCGCATTGGTGAGACAACAGTTGCCCGATAGTGCAATGGGGCAAAGGGAATCGCGGCCAAAGGGCACCTATCTCCAGCTCGGGGCCGCGGCAGCAATCATACAACGCCTGCAATAAGCATGCAGCTGCTGCCGCTTTGGTAGCAGAATAAATGGGCACTAAGGTATGCGGCTGCCAAGGGGAATCCGGGCGGGCGTCCCCCGCGCACAGGGTACAAAGCTCTTGCCCGTTTTGCCATACAGACACAGAGCATCCCTGCTGCGGTGCCATGGCCGTGCTCTGCTCAAAGGCTGTGCGTAGGGCATTCATTTGGCACGAATAATCGAGGTGACCAGGGCTACCCCCTGCTGCACGCGGAAACTGACCTCATACGGCAGCAACACCACGTGGTACACGCGCTCGGGGTCATCTTGGTAGGCGGGGCGAGGGTCCAGTGCCAGCACCTCTTGCATGGCAGCTTGCCACTCTGCTGTGGCATGGGCGGGCATTCGGCAATCCACCTGCACCTGCAAAAGCGGGCGCGGGGTATCCGTAAACCCACCGGCGGCATCTGCCACGGCATCGGCATACGGCACGTATGGCTTGATATCATAAATGGGTGTACCATTCACCAAATCTGCGCCCGATACCCGTATGACAGGCCCGGGCTCTATAGAAACAATCTTGACAACAGATAAGCCCAAACCATTGGGACGAAAGGGAGAACGCGTTGCAAACACACCCACGCGTGTATTACCGCCTAAACGCGGCGGGCGCACCGTGGGGCTCCACCCCGCCGCCTCGTTGCAATGAAAACCCCATATCAACCACAGGTGGCTGAACCCCTCCAGCCCGCGTATGCAGTCCGGGTTGCGAAAGCTCGGCTCAAACACAATCTCGCTGATGACATGCGGAGCCAAATTAGGCTGGCGCGGCACGCCGAACTTATCCGCAAAGAGCGAACGAATATGAGCTACAGGAGTCATTTTGTATGAATCCCGAAGAAGTCTCGCATCACCTGCTCGTATACACCGCGCTTAAACGCCGGCAAGGCAGAGAAATCAAAATCCGCGGGTTGCACCCACTTGTAGGCCCGAAACTCCTTATTGTCCAACCACGGCTCTGCGGCATCGCTGTGCATACGGCAAAGAAAGTAGTATTGCTCTTGCCCGGCATAGGGGATACCGCGTTTGCGCAGCACGCGCTCGCGCTCGGCAGGCGGGTAATCATAGCGGTAGGGGCCGTGCTCTGCCACTACATTGTACTCATTGGGGCGAAACCCCGTTTCCTCCATTCCCTCTCGGCAGGCTGCGCTCATGGCAGACTCGCCTTTTTTGATACCGCCTTGCGGAAACTGCCAAGCACCGGCAGGCTTAACGCGCTCACACACCAATACTGTACCATCTGCGCGTTGATAAATGATGGCGGCATTCGGGCGATATAGTTCCGTTGTTTGTGGCATATCTGTGTGTTTGCCGCACTATAACACAGCAGCAGCACTTTGGCAAGCATGATTTTTTGGTATCATTCGCTTTACTTTGCTCATGCTTTCACAATGTCCCCTCCCATGGCTGCGTTAACATACATGAAACCGTCATGCACGCAGATAGTGCTTGTCAGGGGGCGAGGGGCGTGGTACAATGCGCGCCATGCGCATTCTGGCTCTGATATCAAGCATCTGTTCCATCGGTATTTTATGCAACTGTCAGCCTACCTATGCAGGCAGCTCATACCGATACGGCGGGGCCCCCGTCATCCACGGGCAAACCCCGGTTCCGCAGGTGAACAGTTATGGCTACAACGCCGGGCACGGCAGGTTAGTGCCGGCTCGCCCGTTGGCGCAACCCCACACCCCTGCCCCCAAAGCACAATGGGCAAAAGCTGTGTGTGTTATGGATCCGCGCACGGGCCGCGTGCTTTTCTCTCACAATGCGAATGAACGCCGCCAGGTTGCCAGTACACAAAAAATTGTAACAGCTTTGTGCGTGTGCGATGCCGGGGATATGGACCACTTGGTCACCATATCTGCAGATGACCGCAAGAAAGGCTACTCCACCGGCCTCAGACAAATTAAACCGGGGCAGCAATTCACCCGCCGCTCCATGCTGCAAGCCATGTTGACAGGCAGTTATAACAATGTTGCATACGCTCTTGCCAGGGATACCGCCGGCAGTGAAGAGGCCTTTGTTGCCCGCATGAATGCCCGAGCCCGCCGTATGAAAATGCACAACAGCCACTTTGCCAACCCGCATGGCTTGCCGGGGGCTCAATACTCCACCGCCAAAGATATGGCACTGGCTGCATGCTATGCATATGTCAACCCCATTATTCGCGAGTGCGTTGACACCCCCACCTATTACTTCACTTTGGCAGATGGCTCCCCCCGCCAAATGAACAACACCAACAAGCTGCTCAACAAATATGCCTGGGTAAACGGCATGAAAACCGGTTATACGGATGCCGCAGGGCATTGCCTCATTTCATCCGGTGCCATGAACGGGCAAGCCGTGGTTGTCGTGGTGCTGGGGTGCCCCAATCGCAAAACCCTTTGGTCGGAGTCGGAGAAGTACCTCAAATGGGCTATGGGCGTGTCATGATGCGCTCTTACCGCGCTTTCTCCCCATATAGCGTGCTTAACGGCACGCTTTTTGATTAAACTCGGTACTCTGACGCTCTTTTAACTTGCAATACGTGCGCTTTGGATTTAACATATAAGGCGAGCAAATTGATAACGGTTTTCGGCAGAACTCACCGTATTCATGGCAACCGGAGAAAACAGAAAACGAAACAGTAAAAGACGGCGCTCGGATTTTCGGACGCTGTGGGGAGGGCTTTTTCGCCGTAATGAGGTACAGGGCGATGATGTAACCCATGGTACCCTGTATGATACAGAGGGGGAAGATGCCGAGGATAACGGGGAGCGAGCCGTATCTCGCCTCAGACGAATATGGGCGCACATTGGCATATGGAAACTGGTTGCAGCCATCGTTTTTCTTCTTTTTATATGCCCGCTCACCTGTGTTACCGTCAGAATGTGGCAACCGCAGGATATCAGTGATGTAGAGGGATATCATGACAACATACCCTCCCGCAATTTGACACGCCTTATCTGCAATAAAACAGCTGCCGGGGAGCCCATCATTATACGCGAGGACGATGTTAACCGTTATTTGAGAGACACCTGCTGCATCAAACAAGATGGTTTCTTCTCCATTTTTGCAGAAGCTCGGGGCATGGCATTCCGCTTTCATGAGGGCTATGCAGAGTTCATCATCGAGCGCGCTTTCGGTCCCCTGACCCGCCAAACAACCACGGTAAACATAACGTGCTACATTGAAACGGCAAACGGGCAACCCGAGCTTAAAGCCTCCCTGCACGGGGGCGAGCCCGTTTTCGGCTCCGTGCCGCGCGGTGGCAGCATCGGTAAAGTTGCTATCCCGCAAAGGCATATCGTTATTCTTCAACCGGCACTGGAGAGTCTGAGGGACTGTTACCCCGAGATTCGAGATGCCCTTAAACAACACCTCTACTGCCCGGTCTTCAAAGAGGGGCGAGTAGAACTGCACCCTTATCAAGATCAACAAGCACACACACATTAAATCACCATGAACAAGCGTATCATTACCCTTGCCGCTGCACTTTTGGGGCTCTGCTCCCTGAGCTCCTGCATTATTTACCAAGGCGTACAAGCCTTTGTAAGAGACGAATACCCCGGCGAACGCCCCGCTATGGTCATCAAAGATGCTAACGGCAAGCCCGCCAGCCAAAAGTGGAGAAGCATCCCCTCCAACTATCTGCCCCCCTCCAGTTTCCTTGACACGCGCAACATCAGCAAGGGTCCGGACGGTATCCCCTATGGTCTGACCTCCGAGTACAGCAATGTCATCATCTCCCCCTATTATCCGCACCATCACTTGGACTACACCGGTTGCAAGCCCGGGGAAAAGGTGTGGGACCCCTACACCCGTAAACCTTTCTACATTAAAAGAGCCTACACCTTTAACTAAAAATTACCCGCCATGGCCGAGCAAGAAAAAACAGAACCCTCCAAAACCACTTTTTCTCAAAAATTGGGAGCTTGGGGGTACAAACTGATGTGTGCGGTGCTCCGCATCACTCCCATCAAAGCAGTTGCACTTTTCGGCAGAGGGCTCGGCTATTTAGTATGGGCGGCCATCCCCTCACGCCGGCGCATTGTTGCACGCAATTTGCGCATTGTGGTTAACCCCATGCTCAGGGCAAAAAAATTACGCCCCATGGTGTGCCGCAACATTGTACGCACCACCATGAACTTGGCCTGCTCCCTCAAAACAGGCCTCATGACGGATAAGGAGGAGTCCGAATCCATCGGCATTATCGGTGGTGATACCTTTGTTAATTGTGGTAAGGATGGGCACACGGCCATTTGTTGTGTGCCCCATGCCGGTAACTGGGAGATTTTGGCACGCATACGCCCCCACTTTAACGAGGTGGAAAACTATGGCTGCATGTACCGCAGGCTTAGCAATCCCTTGTTAGAGAAGATTGTATACAGCTTGCGCACAAAATTCGGCTGCCAAATGTTCAGCAAGGAGGAAGGCTTGCGCGCCGTTTTCAAACTGGCCAGAACAGGTGGGCTTCTCGGCGTGCTCAGCGATCAATTTACCCAAGAGGGCTTATTCCTGCCCTATTTCGGCAAATCTACGGGTGTTACCCCCCTGCCGGCTTTATTGTACAAGCGTTGCAAAGGCAAAGGGCATCTGCTGAGCGTCTTCACCCGCAATGTATCTTTGGGCAAGTGGGATGCAGAGCTGGGCAGAATCATAGAACTGCCCGAGGGCTGCGATACCTTGGAAGACATCACCATGCAGGTAAACCTTGCGCTGGAAAAATGCCAGAATGAGAATATTTTGGACGGTTTCTGGATGCACCACCGTTGGAAATGCACCCATTGCTTTGCCCCGCAAGATTCTCTGCAAAGGGACCTGATGGTACAATACGGCAAACTCCCCTTCCGTATGCTGGTAGAAATGCCGGACTCCTTTGATGAAGCCGTTTACGTGATACCGGCTCTGCGTTTGCTTAAAGCAAGCCGCCCGGATGCCCAAATCACCGTACTCTGCAAGGCGGAGCAGAAAGGATTCTGGAAAACGCTTACGCCCACTGTAACCCATGTTTGCACAACAGATGAACCCATAAGCGTGGTACAACAGTTGGAGGCAGACGAGATTTATAAGGACGGCCCCTTCGACATCCTCTTCATGCTTCAGGGCAGCAAAAAACTGTTCAAGAGCTTAAAGAGCCAAATGCCCATGTACATTGCCGCCTTCGACAACAGTGGCATACGCAAAGCGCGCACCCGCTATACCTCTGCTCACACGGGAGCCCCGCGTAACAGAGCCCTGGACTACACGGAAAATATGCGCATGCGCCATGGGCTGCAAACCGTGGAGGCAGACTTGCTCAGCCCCGCCGCAGGCAATGAGTCCGCCACCGGTACCTTTATTGCCCCCTTCTCTACGCTGGGTAAGGCAGACCGCTGGGCAGAGGAAAAATGGGCAGAGCTCGTCAAAGAAACGGGCGGCGCCACCCTGCTTGCCTTGCAGGCAGATGAACCCCCTGCCAAGGAAATGGCTGCTCGCTTGGGTATTGCCTGCCAAATTTGCACACCCGAAACCGTGCAGCAGTATTTGGGACCCCAAACCAAACTCTACGCTGTGGACGGTTTATTGCCGCAACTGGCAGCCGCTGCGGGCGCAACATGTACCGTTATCATGGCAAGCCGCTTGGCAGAGCGCTACGGCATCTGCCTGGGCAGTGGCCACCGCCATATTTGCAGCCACACCCCGTGCCACCCCTGCATGCAGGGTGAGTGCGATATGCCCACTCCCTGCACGGATGCCATCACCGTAAAACAGGTGTTGGGGATTGAGGAATAATCCATACTCTACATCAATTTAAAAACCGCAGTCTATAAAGGCTGCGGTTTTATTTGTAGTACGTCAGGCATGACACGTAACTGGGGTGAGAGTCCCCAATGAGCCGCTGACAGGGCGGAATCAAATAGCCAAGGGCAACTGCGTCACAGTAATGTGGGGTGGGAAGGAAGCCGGA
>SUVJ01000003.1 GCA_015062045.1 Akkermansiaceae bacterium | reverse complement strand
AGAGTGGTTCAGGAAACAGGGGGTAGTCTCATTGCAGAGCGTAGTCTGTAAAGGTTAGGAAACCGCCGTATGCCATAAAAGGCATGTACGGTGGTGTGTGAGGGGGCGAAAGCCCCCTACACGATTCCGTTATGTGCTTTTCTGAGGATAGCGCGTATGGCCTTGGCATTTTTGCCGCCCACGCAAGCATCCACACTTGCACCCTTGGCGGTTTTGGCGTTGAGGTCCGCCCCGTGGTCTACCAGCCATTGCACAATCTCCACGTGGCTCAGGCCACAGGCGTTGTGCAGCGCGGTGGTGCCGTTGGCATTGGCTATGATACTGTCAATCGGCGCTCCTTCCATAATCTGCGGAAGCACGGTGAGCAGTCTCTTTTGGTACAGGCGTTCAACTGCTGTTTGATATTGCGTTTTTTCCAGCTCGCGCACCAGTTCTCCCAAGCCGTCATCCACACTTTGTATGGCTCCGTCCGTTTCCTCTGCCTGTGGCAGGGTAATGAGCCCGGCTGTGGAGCTTGAGGTGCTGATGCAGAAAGTAGCCTCGCGTACATGCCAAGCCCCGTCCTCTTCAAGCCAAGTGATCTCGGCGCTGCCCTCTGTGTCGGTGGTAAAGGTGAGCTTTACTTCCACGCTCATATCATTGCCGGTAATGCAGATGGCAGAATGCTGTGCTGAGTAGGACACCGTAACCGGCGGCCATGGTGAATCCGGCGTGCCCTCATGCAATTGATAAGTGAAACTGTTGTTGCAGGAGGCGGGGAATTGAAGTACAAGCGGGGTGGATTGGCAAGCGCTCCATTGAGTCGGTTGCTCGGCCAATTCTGTGTGGGCTTGTTGTGCCCCACTTACGGATACAACCAAGAGCTTACCGGCCATATCGGTAGGTGCAGCCCATGCCGTGGCGCAGCTTAATACAACTACCGCGCTTTTCAGGAGGCTTCGTTCCATATTCTTTTACTTTTGTGGTTGTCCGAAAATGCTGTTAAAGGCTTCTTGCACGAGGTTGCCGAACCATGCGCCTATGTCATCTGCATAGGCATACAAAGCTAAGCCAAAGCCAATGAGAAGTAAGGCGCTGAGAATTTCTTTGATATAGAACCCAATAAATTGCAGGGTTGTTATCTCTTTCTCTTCTTTTTTCTTTCTTTTAGCCATGTGAAACAGGTTTTATTTAAGTGTGAATGTTCCTGTGGTGGTGGTGGGTTCAGAGAATTTAGTCTTTGCGGTACAGGTGGCAGTACCTTGGGTGGGGGATGTGAACTTCAGCTCGAACTCATAGTTAGTCCACCCTGCTGCGTAATGCCCACCGGGGGACCATTCTGCCTGCCGAGTGACTGTTGCCGTGTTCGGCCCGGTGCGGGTGTATGTAGTTTTAATGATGCTCCAGTCCTCATCTTCCTTAACGGCTCCCTCTGTTTCTTCATTCATGCCCTGCCAAGAGGCATAAAGAGCCGGGCCTCCCTTGGCGGGGTGGTAGGTGAGCTTTTTGCCGGCAACTTGGGCAGGTGCCACATACCACTTGATTAAATTACGAATGGCCTCCTCGTTCGGAATCCCCTTCAGCTCCGTAACGATATTGCCTTGTTGATCCACGAGTCGGGTATCTGCCCCATGGTCCAGCAGCCAGCCAACGAGCTCTATATTGCCCTCCACGGCGGCGCGGTATAGGGCAGTGGCGGCATCCGGGGTTATGCCTTCTTGCTCGCGGGTCAGTATCATGTGCGGCAATTTGGCCAACACCAAGCCGTCTTTGCGGCGCACATGTTGCTGGTATTTATAGCATTGTTTCAGCTCTCGCAGCATGTCATCCACAAACATTTCCTCGCTCACCTTGGCATTCAGCACACGGGTAAGCAAAATTGCCGGGGTGTCCGTCATGCTCATGCCGAGCGCAAACGGCCCTGTGCCGGATTTTACGCAGCGGTAGAGCAACTGCGCGTTTGCCCTTGCCTTTTGGTCATCTGTGGGTATGGCATAATCGGGGGATTCCTGGTTGATGCCGCTGAACTCAATCTCCAGCCAAGCCGCGGCATCTCTTGCGGCCTGTACATCCACCTTGGGCCCGGTGTAGGGGCGGTCTCTCCACTCACGGGCGGCTTGTAGAATAGCTTTTATCTTCTTGGCATTTTGGCCGCCGACGCAGGCGTCAATACTTGCGCCTTTATCGGTGCGCGCCTGCAGGTCTGCCCCATGCTCCACCAACCATTGTACCAGCTTCACGTGGCTGAGTCCGCATGCGTAGTGCAGGGCGGTGTTGCCCTTGTAGTCCGGGTTGGTGTAAGAGGCATCGTGCATCATCATCACCATGGGCAACAGGGATACCAGGCGCTTTTGGTAAAGTTTATCCGTAGCGCTGCGGTAGCTTGCCTGTTCAATCTCACTGAGGATAGCCTGCAAACCGTCATCCCACATGTCGGGGGAGGTAGAGATGATTTCCTCCGGTAATTCGATACGGGATTCTACGTCCGAATCATCCTGCACGCTGAAGTTCACATTGCGGAAGTGGCGTGTATCCCCCGCTTCGTGCCAGGCGATGGTCGCGGTTCCGGTGGTGGCACTTGTATAGGTAAGATTCACCTGCACGGAAAAATCCTCGCATGCCAGTTTAATGATGCCCTGATTGGGTGCCGCGTTTGCAGCGTAGCTCACCTGTACCACGTTGGAGAGCTCGCTGCCATAGTTCACGGTATCTGTAAATTCCCCGGTTTCCGGGAAATCAATGACAAAATCCGTAATTGCATCCAACTGATACCACGGTAGCTCCGGCTTCCTTTGAAAATCGGAGCGTGACACCTGCGACTTTGACATGTCGAGGCGAACCGTTTTGTTGGCGATATTTGCCGGTGCTTGCGCCCACAGCGGGGCAATCCCGGATACGGCTAATAGAAGCAGAGCGGAATGGAGTCTATTCATGGGCAAGGCTTATTCTTTGATGAGTTCAACGCGGGTGACATCCGCATAGTCTATTTCCGGTAGGGTCTCGAATACCTTAATCATGCTCGTGGCACCGTCTATACGGGCAGAAACACCGGGGTCTGCGGGCATTGCCTCTGTTGTTGCGCAGAGGTATGAGTTGATGGCCAGTGTGTATTGAGCTGTCGGATTAATCGGGGTGCCATCTGCCAGCCATGCTGCAGTAATGCTCATTCTATCGGCACCCTTGTGCCAAACCGCCTTGTAGCTCATGCCGGACACACAGGGTGCCCCATGGTCATCATTTTGGGTGATGTTCTCCAGCACGCGGAGAAGCTCCTGCCCGGTTACCGTCATGCGGATGGTATCATTGCCGAAAGGGTCGAGGCTGTATACATCTGCCACCGTCATGGGGCCTGCCGGGAAAGAATCCAAGCGCACGTTACCCATGTTGACGATAGCGATATCCGTACCAACGCAACGGCGAATGGCATCGGCCATCATGCAGCCCAGGCTCTCGCGGCGGGTAATATCGCGCTTCACTGTAGAGAGCACGCGCTTAAAGAAAGGCTGTGCCTTAATCTGCTCTACCATGGCCGCGGTTTCGGTATCTGCCGCGTAGTTATTCAGCGGCAGCAGCTCGGCTTTCTTGCTGAGCACTTTGCCGTCCTCCACCTCAAACGTGAGGCGGGTCAGGTACTTGAGCTTGTTCTGCGTTTGGGTGATGAGTACTCCATTTTCAAGGTGACCGTTTTCCACCTTGGTATGGCTGTGCCCACCGATGATGGCATCTGCCTCGGGGAATAACTTGGCAAGCTCAATATCGGTCTCGAATCCCAAGTGGGTGAGCAGAATAAGCACATCGCACCGGCTGCGGAGATACTTATAGTTCTCGGCTACTTGCAGCGGGTCCAAAAAGCCGATACCCTTGCACATGTCCGGGTGGGCATCCGGGCGTCCGTTGGCATCAATCTGCAGCAAGCCCAATACTCCTATGCGTACTCCGTTGCGTTCAAAAATCTTGTATGGCTTTATCTGCACACCGTGTTTATCGGTGGGAAACACATTGGCACTCACAAACTCGAAATCTGCGGCATTAATGCAATACGCCAATGCTGCCGGCCCGCCATCGAACTCATGATTGCCCAGCGTAGACAAGTCAAAGCCTATGTGGTTCATCAGTTCAATCATCGAGGCTCCGGGGTGGTCACCGCAGTCCACATAGGGGCTGCCGGTGCGGTTGTCTCCGGCAGAGAACAGGAGCAGCTGCGGTGCTTTGGCGCGTTCCTGCTGCACGCAGGTTTTCAGGCGCGGCATGGCATCAATGTTGGCGTGCATATCATTGATGCCCAGAATAGTAACCTGCTCGGCAAAAGCACTGCCAAGTAGCCCGATGAGCGAGAGTAAAAATGTTTTTTTCATCATGGACAGAGATTAGTTTTCAATTTGAACATCTACACGAGAAACATCCGCATAATCTACTTCCTGTTTCTTTTCAAGAAAGCGTATGAGACATTCTGCCCCATCGCTATCAATCGCTACCCCGGGGTTTGCGGGCGGTGCAGATGTGGTAGAGGCTATGTATGAGTTGTATGCTACGGTGTAGACGGTGTTTGGGTCTATGGGGGTGCCGTCTGCCAGCTTCGCTTCGGTAATGCGCATGGGCTTGAGCTCTGTTGCCGGTTTAGTGGCCTTGTAGGTCATGCCGGACACACAGGGGCCACCGTAGTGGTCGGAGCCGGGAATACTCTCCAGCAGGGCAATCAGCTCTTTTCCGGTCATCGTGGTCCGGATGATGGCATTGCCGAACGGATCCATGCGGTAGACATCTGCCACGGTGAGAGGCCCGGCCGGGAAGTCGTCCAATCTCACCCCGCCGAGATTCACAATTGCGATATCGGTAACGGCGCGAACACAGAGGGCATCGGCCATCATGCAGCCCAGACTCTCGCGGCGGGTAATATCGCGCTTAACCGTGGTAAGCTGGCGCTTGAAGAAAGGCAGGTTCTTGGTTTTCTCTACAAGCTCTGTCGTCGCCTCGTCTGCGGGTAAGTTTGCCAAAGGAATCAGCTCTGCGTTTTTCTTGACCACTTTGCCTTCTTCTACATCAAAGGTAAGGCGGGTTACATACTTGAGCTTATTTTCCGCTTGGGTGATGAGCACGCCGTTGATGATGTGCTCCTTTTCTACACGTGTGTGGCTGTGCCCGCCAATGATGGCATCTGCCTCGGGGAACATTTGCGCCAGCTTTACATCATCCTCAAAACCCAGGTGGGTGAGTACAATGAGCACATCACAGTAGGCTCGCAAGTGTTTATAACAAGCTGCGGTGTCGAAAGGGGAAGCAAATTGTATGCCCTTGCATTTGTCGGGGTGGGCATCCGGCAGGCCGTTTTCTCCAACCTGCACCAGCCCCAGCACACCGATGCGTACACCGTTGCGTTCAAAAATCTTGTAGGGTTTCACATTGATGCCCTGAGTGTCTGTGGTGAAAACATTGGCGCATACAAAATCGAACTCTGCGGCATTAATGTAGTCGCGGAGGGCGGCTGCTCCTGCGTCGAACTCGTGATTGCCGAAGGTGGAGAGGTCGAAGCCGATGTGGTTCATGAGCGTGACCATGGGTACACCGGGGCGGTTACCGTTATCAACATAGGGGTTGCCGGTGCGGTTGTCGCCTGCTGCCATCAGCAGCAGGCCGGGGTCGTTCTGGCGCTCCTGCTTCACGCAGGTGGCCAGCTGAGGCATGCCGTCAATGTGGGCATGCATATCATTAATGCCCAATATAGTAACTTGCTCAGCAAATGCTGTACCAAGCAGCGCTAAAAATGAAAGGAAATGTGGTTTTTTCATGCAAATGTTTTAGTAATGTTTAACGTGGAGAAGCGGTATAAATATGGCGGCCGTCTGTCATGGGGCTATCGGCGGCAATAACATTGCCCCAGGCATCGTAAAGTTCCCCTCGGTGCTCGGGTATTTTTTGGTCTGTGCAGTAGCGACGCAGGGCATCCTGTGCCGTTGCCCCGGCGAAAATCTTTACACATACATTGTTTACGTATACCAACATATTCAGGATTCGGGGTAGGTGGTGGGGTTAATGGTAATGATGATACGCTCCGGGGTGGCCGTGAAATCCTTGGGGTCAAAGCCTTTCATTTCTCCCTGCGCCTTAAAGGTGTAGGTGTTCCCCTTGCGCTCCGTGAGCAACATAGTGCCGTTAAAATGCACGGCTTTGGCATCGCCTACACCATCGAATGATATCTCCGCTATGCGGTCCTGCGGTTTCCAGCGAAATACCTTAAGCTTGGGCATGGGGGCATCGTAACCCATTTTATATGAGGTGCTCTTGCTCCGGCCTTTTTTACGCCCCTCCAGGGTCAGCGTGCAGTCACCCAGCTCGGCCGGCACAATCAGGGCCTCTTCTTCCGCCGGCGGGGCGGGGTTTTCTTTAAGAAACTCACTTGCGGACTCCAGCCCCTTATTTTCAGCGGCACAGATAAGCGCGTATCCTTTTTGTTTGTCCTCGGGCACGTGTATGCCGTATACCATGCGCATACCAAGGTCATATTGCGCCTTGGCGTGTCCCAGGGCTGCCGCTTGTTCAACCCAAGCAATTTTCTCAAGCTCATCCGTATCTGCCCCTCGTTCATCTTTTGCCCATTGGCTCAGGTAGGTGGCATCTTGGCAGCTTTCGCCATCCCAATTGTGTTGGTTATAGTACCCGGCCAGCTCCCACATGGCATCGGCATCCCCTTGGCAGGCTTTTTCCCAGGCGGCAATCGCGCGCTTGCTGAGCAGCTCTGCAGGGTGCCCACCGTTCAGCAGGTCAACAAGTTGTTGATGAGTGGTCATATCTGCCGGGGTACGGTCTATTTTATCTGTTACATTGCGCTCTGCCCCGAACGCCAGCAGGCGCAACACCATGCGGTAATTGTTGGCAGCGGCGGCTCTGTGCAGGGGTGTCAGGTTTGTAGAGCGCTCCGTCATGTTGGCATTCAGCCCGCAAAGCAGTATCTTGTGGGCCATTCGTGCATCAAAATCTTTGATATTTAACAGGCAATACTCCATCAGGTTATTGCCGTATGCGTCCGTTACGTTCGCATTACCTTCGGCGTGCATTTTGCTCAGGTATTCATACAGCACGGGCCAGTGCCGGGTGCCGAAGTATCGCTGTGCCAATTCACCGGTAAGCTCATTAATTTTGAAATCAAGCTCGTTGGTATCTGCTGCAGCAGGGCATACAGTGCAGGTCATCGCCACAATGGGCAAGCAGATGGATTGAAGAATGTTGCGGTAAAACATGGTAAATTAGCGTAGTGTTTTTTAACGGGAAATGCGGGGAGCCGAAGCTCCCCGCTTGGTTAAAGGTTAATGGTCTATGTGTTGGGGGCGGTATTATTTGCCCTCCTCCTCCGGAGCATCCGTTGCAGGTGCGGCCGGAACCGTGGCAGGTGCTGCCGGGGCGGCACTCTTCTTGCGTTTGATAAACCAGTAAATCAAACCACCGGCTGCGGCCAGCAGAATAATGGCGATAACCGGGCGGTAGAACAGCCAGGCAATGGCAATGACAACAAGTGCTACCACAGAGGCTACGATGAAGGCGATTATGCCGGCACCGAACTCAATGATGCTGCCGATGAAGGGAATCACATCGCCCAGCACGGAGAGCGGCTTGAGAATCATCTTGATACCCATGAACATCATCAACCAACCCAAAAAGCGCAGCAGCCAGGTCATCATGGTGTTGGAGTCATGAGCCTGTTGGAACATGGCTTTCTTGTTGTGCGTGCCGACCTGCAACAGGTCTACATCATAACCGTTCTCGGCAATGTAGGGGGAGAAGGTGTTGCCTGTTTGCTGAGATACAACGGAGATGGGCATGGTCTCGGGAACATAGGTCCACTTAATGCGAACATCGCCAATCTGCGGGGCGGTGGGGCTTGCCGTAGTCGGCATACCAACGGGGGGAACGGCACCGGGCTGCACTACGCCGGGCTGCATCACGCCGGGCTGCATGGTCGGAGCAGGTGCAGGCATTTGAGCCTCGCGGGAAATGGTAACGGCAGAATAAGTGCCGTTAATGCAAATCCGGCGGGCTCCATTTTCAGAAACAATGGGAGCCAGGGACCCGTCCGGCAAGCGCACAAACTCCTTGTTCTGCATCTTGAACAGCGGCAGGGAGCCGTAGTTGGCAATGTTGGCAAACAGGGGATTGGTTGTACCGTTGTAGAACACAAAGCCGTTGCCGGGAACTGTCTCTGTGATGGCGTGCAGGTTGCCGGCATAGTAAATGCCATTGGGCATTACCGGGGTTGCGGAGCCATCGGGCAGCAGGATGAAGTTTACACCGTCTACCGTGTGAACCGCAATGCGTTGGGGCTGGATAGTGGGCACCGTCACAAAACCACCATTGATAACATCAATCGGCATCATGAGGCGCTCGGCAGGTACGGGTTGCGTGGCCACCGTTTGCACCATGCCCGGAGGCGTTACCCCGGGCTGCATGCCGGGGGCAGGGGTCATGCGGTTCATCATACCGGGCTGCAGGTAGCTGGTGGGTGCACCAATGTAGAGTACATCTGCATGCACGGCGGTGCGGCCTGCCATGTCTGCGGGCCACTGTATCTCTGCCAGCGGTACTGCTTTTTCACCGCCGATGCGGCCAATTTGGCCGGTCGTGAGGGTGAATGCCCCGAAGTTCACATTCTGAGCCTGCTGTTTGGCATCCTCTGCACTGTAGAATACGGTGTTGTCGTGGCCGGGCTCTTTGAAGCTGCCGGAGTTCACCGGGCTGCTTACCCATTTCTTGTTATAGGAGTATGTGGTAATCTTCTTAACGCTGCCGCCCATCTGCTTCTCCTCGCGTGTGTGAGAGGTCTCCACCCACTGGTAGTACTCCACCTTACGGCTCAATTTGATAGCCTTGCGGGAGAGACACGGAAACTGGTCATCCGTCAGCACCTCCTCTGTTGTGGCGTTGCCGGTAGCATGAATCAGCTTCCCTTCGTTTGCAGGATCCACCGAATCCACATTCGGTACAGATACGCATACGGACTCGCCCTCTTCAAGGGCTTTGGTTGTCTTGACGGCGCGGCCCTCATTCCAGAACAGCAGGGGTATACCTGCCAGGAAGAGAACACCGCCGGTTATTACTCCCTTAAAGGAGCCACCGAGGCGGCTGCCCCAGCTTTCCGTTGTTACTTCTTCTACAGCCATGATTAGTATTGTATATGTTTGGTGTTAATAAGATTGCTGCATGCAGCGAAAATGTTATTCCTGAGTAAATGGTTTTATATGCTCAAATGGTGGTTGGTTTGCCTGTTGCGGTGCGGGTGGCGTACCCCTCCGTCGGGGCCGGGCTGCCACATATGCTTCCCCTCAGCGCGGTGAAACTCAAGTTTACGGCAGCTTTTTCCCCCAGCATAGCACACGCCCGGCTCTCGCATTTGTGCCGTGTGCCGACCTGTGGTCTTGTTATTCTCAGGAGGAGTAAGAGGGGGGGGGGCTTCTGTGCTTGTAATGTATTTATTATCAATCGTATATGATAAATCTCCATTTCCGTCTGCCGTGGCCGCGCAGGGTGTTGCGGCCGATAAGATGAGCGCAGCTGTTATATATTTGTTCATGGAGCTTTTACCGAATCTTTTTATTTTTTCACCACGGAGCCGTGTGTGGCGCGGCTCCGTGGCTAATGTTGAGCATTACGCCCTGTAAATAATTACTTGCCGAAATTCTGCATGGCCTCCACGAAGGAGGGGGCAAACTTCTCCATGTTCTCGGCATTCTTGAGAAACCACTGGCCAAGGCGGTTCTCGGCAGCTTCCATGCGGGCAGCAATCTCGCCGGTGGGCTCAGCCTCTGCAAAGCCTTTCTCCTCTACCTCCTTCATCAGTTGTGCCATCTTGGCAGTCAATGCCTGAATCTTCTTAGCCTGCTCCGCAGAGTTCTCTACCGTGGTAGCCTCCAATATGTCGCCCAGCTCTGTCATTACGTCTGCGCCGGCGTTCATGTAGTCCTCTGCCGTGGTGAGTGCCTTAGGCGCGGCTGCTGCAGGGGCCTCCTCCTTATCGGAGCATGATACCATACCCATGGTCGGAATCACAGCAAGTGCAATTAATGAGATCTTTTTCATTTTATTTGTTTGGTTTTTTTATTTTGTAATACCCTTGGGGTGAACAAGGGCTTTTTCGCTATGTAGTATACTTATTTATAGCGAAAATGTCAAAAACAAAATGTTAAAATGTCAAACTTGAGGTATTACTCCTCTTGCAGTGTTCACGACTAATCGCGGGCGAAGCCATCATTCTCGTGTCTTGCCGTGCTTTTTATCCGTATGTGATATTTAGCCTGCTTGGGCAAGAGCGAGGTTTTACTCATATTAAAGCATATTACCGAGAGCTGCCATTTTGGGTAACGGGATTCAGCGTTTTTCAACACGCAACAGGGTAAGCACCGCCACATGTTTAACGCCCGGCAAGTTTTTGAGGGCGGCGGCGCAGGCTCGCACTGTGGCCCCGGTGGTGTATACATCATCCACCAACACTACATGCTCGGGCAGTTGTTTTTTGCCGTTGGAGTATTCCGGTTTGGGCTTATAGGCAAGGCGGGCGTTTCTGAGTCGCTCTGCGGCGGAGAGCCTGGTTTGACTGTCTGCCTGTGTATCCATGCGCTGCAAGGGGTATGCCAAGGGTAAACCCATTTTTTTTGCCAAGGGGGCAGCCAGCTCCTCTGCCTGGTTATAGCCACGGCGTTGCATGTGCAGGCGGCTGAGCGGCACGGGCACAATGGCGGCTTGTTTGTAGGCTACAAGCTCGGGGGTAGCCTGCCAAAGCTCTGCCAGAGCAGGGGAGAGTGCCGCCCCCAGGTAGGAGGCCCCCTTGTATTTCAGCTCATGAATCAGTGGCATGGTGCTATCTGCCGTCAGCAGGGCAGAGCGCGCCAGCTCGAAAGGGCGCGGCTTGCTTTTGCAGGCGTGGCAGTGGTAGGCATCCGCCAAATCGCCGGCAACGGGTGCCCCGCAATACAGGCAAATGGGGCGCGGTACACGCGGCAGTTTTGCCAGGCAGTCCGGGCACAGTGCGGTGGTGGCGGCTTCTCCGCACAGGCGGCAGGTCATGGGGTACAGCCAGTGGAGCATGGCGGTGGCTGTTGGTGGCGGGGGCAGAATCAGCGTTTGCGGTGGCGTGCCAAGAACTCTTTGGCCGCATTTTGGTAGGCCATGGAGGCCGTGCCGTACGGGTCATGCTCGATGACGGTTTTACCGAAACTGGGGGCCTCTGCCACGCGCACGGAGCGGGGGATGTAGGTGGTGTAGAGTTGCTCCGGCAGGTTTTCTTTAACCTGAGCAATCACTTGGTTAGCCAAGTTGGTGTTGCTGTACATGGTCATGAGCACGCCCTCGTGTTTCAGGTTGGGGTTGGCGCCGCTCTCTCGTATTTGCTCCACCACGTAAAGTATTTTGGAGAGACCATCCAAGCTGAGGAACTCGCACTGCATGGGGGTGAGCACCTCATCACAAGCGCACAGGGAGCTGGTCATGAGCACGCCGAGGGAGGGCGGGGTGTCTAAAAAGACGTAGTCATAGTATTTGCTGGAGCGCAACCCCTCCATGGCATCCCGCATGCAGGTGAGGTGCGTGCCGTTTTGCGTGAGCTCTACCTCCACACCGGAGAGGTCCATGTGGGCGGGTATGATGGAAAGATTGCGGCGGTGAGCAGGGCGAATCAGCTCCTCCATCAATTTATTGCCGATGAGTGCCTGGTAGATGCTGTGCTCGCAATCAACCTCTACACCGAGAGCTTGAGAGGCATTGGCCTGAGAGTCCACATCGATGAGCAGCACGCGCTTTCCGCGCATGGCAAGGGCGGCAGATAAATTAACGGCGGTGGTGGTTTTGCCTACTCCACCCTTCTGGTTCGCTATGGCTATGACTTTCACGCGCGCCATTATACAGAAATGATATTGCATTTTCAAGCCGATAATTGTTGCTAGCCTGCCATTGTTATGATAAACTCATGTCATGCAGATTCAACAAGTGATTAACGCCGCGCGTGAGCTGTGTGATGAGATGCAGGCTCTTACCTTTGATGCCCCTGTGGCTTATACTTACAACCCACTCACCTATGCTTGGGCAGGGCATGAGGCTTATATACGCCGTTTTGCTGCCGGGCAAAAGGATGTGCTCTACCTCGGCATGAACCCCGGCCCCTTCGGTATGGCGCAAACAGGTGTGCCCTTTGGTGAAATTGCTGCCGTGACCTTGTGGATGGGTATTACCGCCCCCATTGGGCAGCCCCCCGCCACGCACCCCAAACGCCCTGTGCAGGGCTTTAATTGCCCGCGCTCAGAGGTAAGCGGCCGCCGCCTGTGGGGGCTTTTTGAGGAGATGTACGGCACGGCAGATGCCTTTTTTGAACACGCCTATGTGGCTAACTATTGCCCACTTATCTGGATGAGCGAGAGCGGTGCCAATATTACCCCCACACAGTTACCCAAAGAGCAGATGCAGCAAATTGATGCCGCCTGCCAACGCCACTTGGTGCGCCTTATTGAGATTCTGCAACCCAAGTGCCTGGTGGGTGTTGGCGGCTATGCCCTCAAACAGCTCGAAACGGCAGCCGCAGCCTTGCCGGATAAACAGTTTACCTTGGGTACTATTTTGCACCCCAGCCCGGCCAGCCCCGTGGCCAACAAGTGCTGGCCCGAGCGCCCGCGCCAACAAATACAAGACATCCTGGCCCAAGCCGGCCTTGCCTGAGCCGTGCCCTCTTATGTCATGCAACACCAAATCGCTTGCAGTTGCGGGGGATTTGGTGTAGAATGCCAGCACTTAAACAAAACATCAACATAAGCTATGAGCGACAAAGTACAATTCTTCGATACCACGCTGCGCGATGGTGAGCAATGCCCCGGAGCTTCTATGAATCTCCGCCAGAAGCTGGAAGTTGCACGTCAGCTCGAAAAGCTAGGTGTGGATGTGATTGAGGCCGGTTTCCCCTGCATCTCCGACGGCGACTTTGATGCCGTGTACACCATTGCCAGAACTATCAAGAACTGCCGCATAGCAGGCTTGGCCCGCTGCGTGGAGAACGATATACGCAAAGCCGCCGCCGCCGTTGCCCCTGCGGGGGACCGTGGCCGTATCCACGTGTTCTTGGCTACCAGCCCCTTGCACCGTGAGTTCAAGCTCAAAAAGAGCAAGGAGGAGATTTTGCAAATGGCGGTAGAGGGTGTTAAGCTTGCCAAGAGCTTGGTGAGCGATGTAGAGTTCTCCGCAGAGGACGCCAGCCGCACCGAGCACGACTACTTGGCCCAAGTGGTGGAGGCCGTAATTGCCGCCGGTGCCACCACCGTCAATATCCCCGACACCGTGGGCTTTACCACGCCGTCCGAGTACTACACTATCATTAAGTATTTGAAGGACAATGTGAAGAATATTGATGATGCCGTTATCTCCGTGCATTGCCACAACGATATAGGCATGGCAGTGGCCAACTCTTTGGCCGCCGTGCAAGCCGGTGCCCGCCAGGTGGAGGGCACCATCAACGGCATTGGCGAGCGTGCCGGTAACACTGCTATTGAGGAGTGCGCCATGGCGCTCTCCACCCGCCCCGAGGCCTTTGGCTTTGCCCCCGGCGAAAAGCCCCACAACCTCAACACGCGTGAGATTGTGAAGACCAGCCGCGTGGTATCCCGCATGAGCGGCATGGTGGTGCAACGCTCCAAAGCCATTGTGGGTGAAAACGCCTTTGCCCACAGCTCGGGTATTCACCAACACGGTATTCTTGCCAAGCGCGAAACCTATGAGATTATTGACCCTGTAGAGGTGGGTTGGGGTGAAACAGAGCTGCCCCTTACCAAACACAGCGGCCGCGCTGCCGTGAAAGCCCGTTTGGAGAAGCTGGGCCACACCCTCTCCAACGATGAGCTTACCCACGTGTTCGAGCGTTTCAAGAAGGTGGGCGACAGCAAAAAGTTTGTGTATGATGATGACTTGTCCTCCATTGTGGACGACTCGCTGAGTACCTCCAACGGTGTGTGGCAGCTCAAGAGCATTCAGTTTATTGCCGGCTCTGCCGCCCTGCCTACGGCTACCGTTACCCTTGTTAAAGATGATGAGGAGTACACCGACTGCGCCATTGGTAACGGTCCCGTTAACGCCTGCTTTAAGGCTATAGACCGCATCACACAGGCTGCCGGTGAGCTGGTGGACTACAATGTGCGTGCTACCTCCATTGGTCAGGATGCCTTGGGTGAAGTCAGCGTGAAAGTGCACTTCGGCGATTGCGATGACTGCAATGCCAAGCCTGTATCCGGTAAGGGTGCCGCTACGGACGTTATTGAAGCCTCTGCCCGCGCATACCTCAACGCGGTCAACCGTAACATTACCTTCAATCAGCTCGGTATCTGAGCTGTTGCATGGAGCATGAAGCCTATCCGTATCATCGTGGGGCTGGGTAACCCCGGCCGGGATTACGCCGCCACCCGTCACAATGTCGGGTTCATGGTGATGGATAGGCTTGCTGCTCACTTCGGTGCAGAATGGAAGCCGGAGAAAGCCTACAAGGCAGAGGTAGCCGCCGGCCCCGGTGTGCTGCTGGTCAAACCGCAAACCTTCATGAACGCCTCCGGCGAGAGCGTGGGCCCGCTCATGCGCTACTTTAAGTTTGACCCCGAGCAAGTGTTTGTGGTGTATGATGATATTTCCTTTCCCGTGGGTACCATGCGCCTGCGGGCAGGGGGCTCTGCCGGCGGGCACAACGGTATGAAATCCCTCATTGCCCACTTGGGCACGGAGAAATTCCCCCGCCTGCGTGTGGGTATCAGCGCACCCGGGCAAAAGCAGATGGTCAGCCACGTGCTCGGCAAGTTTGCGCCCGATGAACGCCCCCTGCTTGAGGAAGCCCTCCTCAAAGCCACTGCCGCCACCCTCACCGCCTTGCGGGACGGCTTTGATGCCGCCGCCAACCAATTCAATATCCGCAAGGAAAAGAAGAAAAAAGAAAAGCCTGCCCCCCAACCCGAGCAAGCGGCTCCCACTCCCCCTCAAGAAGAGCCCTCCGCCAATGGCTGACCTTGGGGGCGTTTTCTTATCAATCGATAAGCCGTAATCGCTAAATAATTGCGGCCGCTAACTCAGCCGGGGGGATTATTCCGGTTGAATAAAGTCAGATAAAAAATATGAGTAAGTGCTTGGCAATGAATCAAAAGGTAAATATAATTTGTAATTTTTACCGTTCATTGTTCTGAAAATTAGTTTAAAGGAATCTCGATTAGGAGAAGCCGATAGGCTGTTATCATAAAGATAGCCACGTTGCACGAGTCTCATGGCCTCTGCGCCATACATGAGTGCGCGATTGTATCGTTCTCCGATTTTTTTCCCGGGAACCGTATGCCCACCTTTGGCGAACCTTTCGGCTACTCTGTCTACATTGATTCGTGGAGATTCCGTGCAAATGAAAAATAATCTTATAAAATAGCCCAAATCTCTCGCTTTGCGAATAATATCAAGTTTTGAAGGATGTGAAAAGACGGTTTCATATATGATGTTTTTCCGCTCATTAAGGGCAGCATGAAGAGTATCTCTGATTTGCTTTTGTGCTATGCGAATGCAGGATTCATCATTCCAACCTCCTAATTTTTCAGCAAGAAGATCTGCATTTAGATTTAAACAGTCTTTCCCCCATAGATGCTCTGATAATAAAGACGCGAAAGTCGTTTTGCCGGAGCCATTGGGGCCGGCTAAAATAATAAGATTGGGAAGCTCATTCGTCATATTGAAGATGATTTAATATCATCTAACAATTTTTTTCTACACTCAGCAGCCTTTTTTTTGTCAATTTGAGAAAGCGTGCTCCAGGCTAAGAGCGAAGCTTCATGAGCCAATTTTTTCAACTCACGTTCCTCATCATCTTCCCAGTCTTCAGGCAGACGCGAGAGGTTGATGCTCTTGGATGATGTACCCGTGCTTTTTTTTACCTGTGTGTTTGACTTCATAAGCTCATTTTAATCCAATCACGGTTGCTATGCAACAAAAAAGGATGCTTTATTGCAAATTTAAAAGCCGCAACCTTGTGCAGGTTGCGGCTTTTTGAATGGATGGAATGCGGTTATTACAGGGTGGAGATGTAGTAGCCTGCAATAACGGCGGTGCCGATCACACCGGCCACGTTGGGGCCCATGGCGTGCATGAGCAGGAAGTTGGAGCGGTCTGCCTTCTGACCCTCGTTGTGGGATACACGGGCGGCCATGGGTACGGCAGATACACCGGCGGAGCCGATGAGGGGGTTGATGGGGGTCTTGCTCCAGCCGGGGATGAGGTTCATGATTTGTGCGAATGCCAAACCACAGCAGGTTGCCACGGCAAAGGCTACCACACCCAGCATGATGATGAGCAGAGTCTCCGGCATCAGGAAGCGCTCGCCCTGCATGGTGAGACCTACGGATACACCCAAGAGGATGGTCACGATGTTCATCAGCTCATTCTGAGCACAGCTTACCAAGCGCTCTGTCACCTTACACTCGCGCAGGAAGTTGCCCAACATGAGCATGCCCAACAGCGGGGCGGCATCCGGGCAGAGCAGGATGGTCAGAATCGTTACCGTGAAGCAGAAGAAGAGCTTCTCTCCCTTGGATACCTGGCGCAGGCTCTTCATCTTAATCTTACGCTGGGCCTCTGTGGTGCACAGGCGCATGAAGGGCGGCTGAATCAACGGTACCAAGGCCATGTAGGTGTAGGCTGCCACGGCAATGGCTCCCAAGAGCTCCGGTGCCAAGCTACTGGCCAGGAAGATGGAGGTGGGGCCGTCTGCACCACCGATAATGCCGATGGAGCTTGCCTGCTCGGGCGTGAAGCCCAAGCATACAGCGCAAATGAAGGTGAAGGCTACACCGCCTTGTGCAGCTGCACCCAACAACAGGGCACGGGGAGCTGCCAACAGCGGCCCGAAGTCCGTAAGAGCACCTACACCCAAGAAGATGAGCGGGGGGAAGAGCTCGCACTTGATACCCAAGCCAATCCAGTCGAACAGACCACCCTCGGGTTTTTTAACGAGTACTTCTTCTACCTCTTGGCCGGTTACATTCAGGCGGCCTTTACGGGCTTTGCCTGTGGCGGGGTCATACACCTGCTCATAAACGGCGGGAATCTTCTTGGCTGCAGCCAATTTGAAGTATTCGAGCTGCTGCTCAGCCGTAAGCTTGGCACGCTCGGCTTTCTCCATGTCGGGCGTTGCCAGGATGAGGGCCTTATCTTCATCCGTAAGGGCTTTAATCTCATCCTCTGTGTAACCGCCGCGAGTCAGGGCGAGAGCCAGAGTTTGAGCATCATCCACATGTTTGTGACGGATGAGTTGCAGACGCAGGAAACCTACGTCCTTCATGATGGTTTTGGCGCGCTGCTCATCGGTGAGGTTCGGGTCGTTCGGGTCAAGGAACTTGCCGGTCTCGGGGTCGATGGCAGCCACTTGCATCGTGGCTTGGGTAATGACCATGCCGTTATCGGGGATGTTGGCAATGAGGGCACCAAAGGCAATCGGCACCATCAGCAGCGGTTCAAACTGCTTGACAACACCCAAATACAGCATGACAGCCACAACGCCCCACATGACGTACATCTGCCAGGTCATCTGGTACAGACCCACGCCACTCAGGAAATCCATGAGGGATTCTAATAGTTGCATATCAGCGTGATAAAAGGTTATTGTTTACACCCTCACTACGCTTTGTAAGCGCATGAGGCCGAACCCGCAGGGGGAACTTAACCGAGGTAGGCGAGCGGCTGGTTCTCAGCAACGGTGTCGCCGGGGGCTACTGCAAAGGAGGTAACGGTGCCGTTAGCGGGGGCGTAGATAACGGTGTTCATCTTCATGGCCTCAAGGGTCATGATTTGGTCGCCCTCCTTAACGGCGGTGCCGGGGGTAACATCCAGAGACACAACTTTGCCTGCCAGCGGGCTGGGTACGGGGGTGCCTGCGCCTGCTGCGGGGGCAGGGGCTGCAACGGGAGCCGGGGCGGCTACAGGGGCAGCAACGGGAGCGGGGGCTACCACGGGGGCTGCTACGGGTGCAGGAGCCGGGGCTGCGGCAAGGCTGCCGCCTACGGTTTCTACGGTTACATCAAAAGTTTGGCCGGCAACGGTGATACGGAGTTGTTTCATTGTATTGTATGTGTGTTAGATTGTTAAGATTAAAAGAAAGATTTTTTTGGGGGGCGGTATTAACCGCGGGTGGGGAATGAATGGGAGTTCATGATGGCGGTGCGACCGCTTTGGGCGTAGCCTGTGTTGACGGGCTGAATGTCCAGAATGCGGGCCTCATTACCAACCGTTACCTTAACGGCGGCAGCAATGGCGGCTACAACCTCGGGCGTAATGCTGGAGGCGGCGGCATCATAAATACCGGCGGCAATGGCTGCCACCTGTGCGGGTGCCAGCTCGGGTGCCACTGCCGGTTGCGGGGCTACGGGTGCGGCGGCTGCTGCGGCTGCGCGTGCAGCGTCTGCCTCGGCTTTTCTCTTGGCCTCTTGGCGGGTTGCTACCGCGCCCGAGATTTCAAGGATAATCCAGAGCAGAACCAAACAGCCGAACACCACAATCATACCCGTAAGCTGGTACGTGGCTGCTTTCATAAAAGCATCCCACGTAATGGCGAGTGTATTGAATGTGTTAATCATGATTTGAATTTAATTGGAAAAAGAATCAGAGCGGCATGTTGCCGTGTTTCTTGGCGGGGCGTGTCTCTTTCTTGTTGAGGAGGGTACGCAGGGTGAGTGCGATCTTGGCGCGGGTTTCCTTGGGGTTGATAACCTCGGTCACTTGGTCGGATGCTGCTGCGGCGTACGGGTTGTAGAAGGCCTCGGTATACTCGTTGAGCAGCTCTTGGCGGCGTGCCTCGCGGGCGGCGTCATCCTCTATGCCCTTGAGCTCGCGCCCATACAGCACGGGTACGGCACCTTGGGCTCCCATCACGGCAATCTCCGCTGTGGGCCATGCATATACGGCATCTGCCCCCAAGCCCTTGCAGCACATAGCAATGTAGGCTCCGCCGTATGCCTTGCGCAAAATCATTGTTACCTTGGGTACGGTGGCAGAGGAGTAGGCGAAAATCATCTTGGCACCATGGCGAATGATGCCGCCGCGCTCTTGCTGCTTGCCGGGCAGGAATCCCGGTACATCCACCAAGTTGACCAAGGGGATGTTGAAAGAGTCGCAGCAGCGGATGAATCGGGCGGCTTTGTCGGAGGCATCAATATCCAAACACCCGGCTTTCACGGCGGGCTGGTTGGCGATAATGCCTACTACCACACCGCAAATGCGGCCAAAGCCTACGATGACATTGCCTGCAAAGTTGGCGTGCACCTCCATAAAGCTGCCTTCATCCACCAAACGGGCAATTACCTTTTGCATGTCCAGCGGGGTGGTGTTGCTCTCGGGTATGATGTCGTTCATGCCTTCATCATCTGCAATGTCCAGCGGGCAGTCAAGCTCGTGGGGCGGGTCCTGCGTGTTGTTGGAGGGCAGGTAGGTGAGCAGTTTTTTAGCAATGTTGATGGCCTCTTCATCGCTGTTGGCTACAAAGTGCGCATTGCCGGATACGGAGGCGTGCACATCTGCCCCGCCAATCTCTTCCATGGTGCATTTCTCATACGTTACCTGCTCAATGACCTTGGGCCCGGTAATGTACATGCCGGCTGCCCCGCCACGGCGTATGATGATGAAGTCCGTAAGGGCGGGGGAGTATGCTGCGCCACCGGCGCAGGGACCGAGAATAAGGGAAATCTGTGGTACGACACCGCTGGCTGCCACATTGTTGTAGAACACGTTGGCAAAGCCGGTGAGGGAGTCTACACCCTCTTGCAAACGGGCGCCGCCGGAGTCGTTAATCTGGATAACGGGCATGCCGCCTTTGATGGCATATTGCTGGGCATCACAAATCTTTTGGGCATGCATGTATCCCAAAGAACCACCCTGCGCCAAGAAGTCGGCAGATGCTGCCGCTACCGGACGCCCGTTGACCAAACCGAATCCGGTCACAATGCCATCGCCGGGAATATCCTTGCTCAGCATGCCGAAGTTGCTGCAATGGTGCTTGGTGTGCATGCCGATTTCTGTAAAGGAGCCATTATCAAACAGGCAGGCGATTCGCTCGCGGGCTGTCCAGTCTCCTTTCGCGTGGCGGGCATCATACTTCTCCTGTGACGCAGCGTACTTAATCTTACGTCTGCGGGCCTCAAGGTCTTCAAGTAATTTGGGATCTATAGCCATATGTGTTTTTTTTTGAGTATGGTGTTCGTGGTTCCGGCACCCGCAGTTGTCATCTGTATACAGCACTGCCGTTGCGCCTTCCTACGCTGCACCCATTCTATCACACCCCACCCCCTTATGAAAAGAAAATTCCGCGCAAGTATGCGTTTTTTTTGATAAAAGCTAGAGATTGCTCTAACATAGGGTGGAAATCCGTCTGTTCTTTATAACTGCACGGTAATACGCGGGGTGAGGATGGCGCGGTGGTAAGAGCCGGGGTCAACATGGGTGCGGGGCCACACAATGCAGTCATCCAGCTCGCACCCTGCGGGTATTACGGCGTCTTGCCCCACCATGCAATCCTCCCCTATTTCAGCCAGGGCAGAGATACTGGCGGTGGGGTGAATGCGTTGGCTGTTAGGGAGCTCCAAAATGGCATCGAGGTAGCCTTGTGGGGTGCCTATTTCATGCCAGTTGGCCCAGTCGAACACAACGCCGCCGGCGCGCCCTTGTTTGATGAGCTCCAGCCAGATGGGGAATATGGAGAACTTGTCATCTGCGGGGAAGAGGTGTGCTACCTCTGCCTCCATAATGTAAGTGCCTGCAAATTGGTGGGTGCCGGGGTTAATGCCCAAGGCGTGCCGCATATCGGTAATGCGGCCGGTGCTTTCATCAAAACCAACATTGCGCTTGCCGTCTATGCTGCGCAAGGCCATGGTGAGCAGATTGCCGCTGCGGCGGTGCTCCGCCAACAGGTCTGCCAAGGGGATGTCCGTTAAAATGTCGCCGTTGTGGACAATGAGGGGGCCCTCCTTCCAGAGCGGCAGAATCTTTTTCACACCGCCGCCGGAATCTAAGGGCTCATCCTCATGGCTGAAGGTGACGGGGCAGCCACGGTATTGCGGGTCGGGGCAGGGGAAGGCTTTATCCCATGCGAACTCGAGGGTGGAGGTGTTGATAATAAACTCTGTAACGCCTGCTTTCATAAAAGAATCCATGGTGTGTTGCACCAATGGTTTTTGAAAGACGGGCATGAGCGGTTTGGGGAGAATGAGGCTGAGGGGCTCCAGGCGTGTGCCGAGACCGGCACCTAAAATGAATGCTTGCATGATGAGAGAGATTTACCAAAGGTGAGGCAGGTTGAAACAGATGGCGCAAATGCCCATGGTAGCATTGGCTACCCCATGCATAACAATGGCGGGTGTAATGCACTTGGTTTTAATGACTAAAATGTAAGTAAGCGTGCCGTAAACAAAGGCGCCTGCCCAGTCTGCCGGGTTGTGTATCAGCATAAATGCTGCCGTGGTAACACTGTATGCAAGCCAACTGTGCGTGCCGATGGCTACACTTTGCGGAAAATCTCTGTTGATGCACCAGCGCATCAGGAACCCGCGCCAAAACAGCTCCTCTGCAAAGGCTACAATAACAGCTGCTCTCACAAAACGCATGGCGTATTCTACCAGGGTCAGGGCGCTGCCGTCGCCGAATATCCGCTCGGGCATAAAACCGTTGCCCTCATTCGGTATCCAGCCGGTAAAGTACGGTATCATCCACAATCCGATACCTGCCAGCCCGAACGGTATGGCTAACAGGCAGGGGCGCAGAGCCCAATCCCACTGCATTTCTTTACGAACATGCCATATCCAGGCACCGCACACCAGCGTTTGCAGCGGGTAAAGCCACATCTCCGGTGCCCGCTGCCACCATGCGGCATCCGGGTGGTCCCATTTAATCGCCTCCCCTCCAAATGCCAATACCAGCGTAAACCCCATGAAAATAGCCAGGGGGTATACGCAGGTGCGGTAAAGGCGTGTGTCAGAGATTTGTTGTGATTTACAATTTACCATTTACAATTTACAAATGAGCGAAGCTAATGAGAGGCTTTTTCGGAGAAATTATCCTTTTTTTGCATATGCAATTTTTTTGTTTTGATAGAAGCAGTCAGAATGGCGGTAAGTTGAGATGCTTCATCTCGCAAATTATACAATAATTCTGCGCGTATCGTGCCGGATTCTATCAACATGTCTAACCAGAAGACTGTTTCATCTGCCTCCTCTTCACATATTTTGAGTTTGTTTAAAAAGTCTTTGGCGCTTTTGGCAATGCATGCTGCTCGGTAGTTAGCTCCAACCGCAGTTCCCGAGCGTAGAATTTGGTCAGCAAGAATACGAGAAACTCCCTTTTTTTTGAGCATTTCTTCTGCCAGCGCAATGATTCTCAAAGAAAAATTTTTAGTGCGAATAAGCAGGCTTTGTTTATTCATTATAATGTTTGCTTCAGAAAAAATAAACTTTGTAAATTGTAAATGGTAAATTGTAAATCGCTTTTGCTCGTCATGTTAATGACGAGCAAAAGCGTTCCATTTTATCGCAGGCTTCTATGAGCAGCTGCATGCTGGTGGCGTAGCAGCAGCGCAGGTAGCCCTCGCCACAGGTACCAAAGGCAGTGCCGGGTACGGCGGCTACTTTGGCGTCTTTGAGCAAACGCATAGCAAATTCTTTGGAACTTAAGCCGAAACGCTTAATGCAGGGGAAGGTGTAGAAAGCCCCGCCGGGTAAGTGGCAATCCATACCCATGTTGTTGAATCTGCCCACAATATAGTCGCGGCGGCGGTGGTAGCTGTCGCGCATCTCCAGCATGGCGGGTATGCCGTTTTGCAGGGCTTCAATGCCTGCCTCCTGGCTGGTGATGGTGGGGCAAATCATGGTGTAGGAGTGAATCTTCATCATTTGGTCGATGAGCTCCTTGGGGCCGCAGGCATAGCCCAGGCGGAACCCGGTCATAGCAAAAGCTTTAGAGAACCCGTGCAGCAACAGTGTTCGCTCTTTCATGCCGGGCAGGGAGGCTATGCTGGTGTGCTCTTCCCCATCGTACCGCAGCTCGGAGTATATCTCGTCCGTCAGCACAAACAGGTCATGCTTGATGCAGATCTTGGCAATGGCCTCCAGCGTTTCTGTGGGGGCAATGGAGCCTGTGGGGTTGGTGGGGAAGTTGAGCATCAACACCTTGGTTCGCGGGGTGATGGCTGCCTCCAGCTTGGCGGGGTTAAGGGCAAAAAGGTCGTCAATGCCGGTTTCCACCGGCTTGGGGGTGCCGTAGCACAGTTGAACGGAGGGGGCATAGCTCACGTAGGCTGGTTCGTGGTACAATACCTCATCCCCGGGGTTAACCAGGCAACGCAGGGCTAAGTCAATGGCCTCGCTCACGCCCACGGTGGGCAAAATCTCGTTAAGCGGGTTGTAAGAGACCTTGAAGAAGTCCTCCACGTATGTGGCAATGGCGCGGCGCAGGCTCTCTAAGCCGTAGTTGCTGGTGTAGGTGGTGCGCCCTTTCTCCAGAGAGGTAATGGCGGCTTCACGGATATTCCAGGGGGTGACAAAATCCGGCTCGCCCACCCCCAGGGAGATGATATCCTTGCTGCCGGTAACAAGGTCAAAGAACTCTCGAATGCCGGATTTAGGCAGCTCGACAACCTGTTTGGATAGTATGCGGTTCCAGTCCATGGTGGTAATCAGGGGGCTACGCTGATGCGGTCGCTTTCAGGTTCATCATGGAACTTCAGGCCGTTGAGCTTGTATGTCTTAAGAAGGAAGTGAGTGGCAGTGGAGAGAATGCCGTGCAGGTTGGAGAGTTTCTCGCTTACAAAGCGGGCAACCCCTTGCAGGTTATCGGCCTCCACCATCACCAACAGGTCATATCCACCACTCATCAGGAAACAACTTTTAACTTCATCAAAGCGAGCAATGCGGCGGGCCAAACGGTCAAAGCCGTCACCGCGCTCGGGTGTACAGCGCACCTCGATAAAGGCAGATACACCTACTTCATCATGGTTGACAATGGTTTGGTACCCCACGATGCGCCCCTCTTGCTCAAGGGTAGCTCGCTCTGCTGCAACTTCAGATACACTTACGCCAAGGCGGTCTGCAATCTGCCGGTCGCTCAGGCGTGCGTCCGTCTCCAGTAATTTAAGAAGGGCTTCCTGTTTCATAACTTTGTGGATTCTATCAACTCACTGCATGATGTCAAGCTCAAATCAGGTAATGATGTCATCACGCATCACATTCATTTGACCCAAATGAATGTGTCATAATCCTAATGCGTTTGCACGGGAATTGCTCCCGTCTTCCCCCCCAAAAAAAAGCATCAGCTGTTACTCCCCAAAATGAGCATTCTCTTCTTCATCATCCTCTTCGCTCTTGTGGATGAGCTTGATTGTCAGCAGCGAAATAACGGTGACAGTTTCATTAATGCCCATGGAGTCGTAAGTGTCGTTTAATTCTTCGTATTCCACAACGAGTTCTTCAACTCGACTCAGCTCTTTCGTCAGTTGATCATTCTGTCTTTCGAGTGTTTTTTTGTGTTTTTTAATGACTTGACGCATGGCCGGCGTATCCAGACGCTTGACCTCAATATTAATGTCATTCGATCCGTTCAGTTTATATCCAAGTTTTTTAATGCTTTTAGCGGCACGTTTGCAAGATTTTGGATCTTTTATTTTTTTGAGTGCAGTGTATGCTTTTTTACTTTTGGCCATGTGTTTTTTTAGCCATTTTTCTGCTTCCTTTTTTTCTGACTGATGAGCAGAGCTTTCTACGGCTGTATCCGTTTGACCTGCGTTTTCTTCCCCGAAAACGCAGGTTCCCATACAGAAACAGCTCAGGAGTATCAAAAGTATCTTTTTCATTGCTTTATCTGATTTTTTGAGAGCAGGAATATCCCCTATATTAAAAGTCACGCTTAATATTACGGTGCCCTAGAGCTTACGCCTACCCTTGCCGCTTTTACTAAGCTGTCGCCCTCTTTTTGACTCGAATAAGGCATTTCTTCTTGTTTTGTAGCCAAGATGAACGTAATGGTCTTATAGCATAAGGCATAGTGGTTTGTCAACCTCTTTTTTTTGCACGGTTTTTCAATGTAGATGCAGTAAATTTTTGCTCACATAAGTGTCGATGGGCGAGATGTCACGCAAGTTCGGTGAAATCACATTGACTTTGCCGGTATTTTTCTTATACTTGTGTAAAACATTGCCGTGATTAGTTGGAATATAGCAATCGCGTTGGCGATTTTGGCCTTTGTTTTGCCGTTCATTTTTCTGTATTTCCGTATGGAGGCACAGCGGCAGCGGCACCGCAATGACTACACGGAGAAAGAGTACCTGCGCCGCATGTTGCGAGATATGGAGAGCCACGTACGCAATGATAAATCCTTGTTTTTGGAGGCGTTGGGGGTGCCGTTTTTGCTGTTGCGCCCCTCGGGGCGTGTGGTGATGGCTAACCGCCCCGCCGGTGAATTATTGGGGGTGGATGTAGCGTGTGGACCCAATTTGCTCAAAATTTTGCCGGCAGGGGAGCTGCGCAGCGTTATTGCGGAGCTGCTGGAGGCTCGGCAAGCAGAAACACGCCCCCTGACTCTGCAACAGAACGGCAAGGAAATGCGCTATGTCATAACGGCCACCCCGCTGGGCAATGCGGACCGCCACATGGGGGTGGTATTTCATGATGTGACAGAGGAGTACCGCACGCAGGTGATACGCCGAGACTTTGTGGCTAATGCCTCTCATGAGCTGCGCACGCCGCTTACCATTTTGCGCGGCTACCTGGAAACCCTCTCGGAGAACCCGGAGGATGCGCAGGATACCGCCTACCGTACGCGGGCTTTGCAGGTGATGAACAAACACTTGCAGCGCATCATGCACTTGGTGGAGGGTATGTTGACGGTGTCTCGTCTGGAGAACGCCTCTTCCCCGCAGCTAAAGCAAGAGCTGTTCGATTTTGAGGAGCTGGTTAATGATGTGGTATTGCAGCTGGAGAGCATGGTGCAAAGCAGACTCGCTACGGTGAAAGTGAACATTTGCCCCTCACCGTTTCCGCTGCACGGAGATCGATTTTATTGGTCGCAAATCATTTTCAACTTGGTGGAAAATGCGCTCAAGGTTAATACTGCCCCGGGGTTGATGATGGAGATTACTGCGCAAAAATCACCCGACGGGGAGGTGTGCATTACCGTGCAAGACAACGGCATTGGGATTGAGGCAGAGGACCTGCCCTATATCTTTAACAGATTTTACCGAGCCGACAAAACCGGGCAGGTTAAGGGCACGGGCTTGGGCTTATCGATTGTGCGCCACGCCGTAGAGGCTCATAACGGTAAAATTACTGTTACCAGCACTCCCGGCGAGCGCACGCAATTTTGTATTCTTTTACAGGCTCAAAATTAAGGCTGGGTTCAACCTTGCGCTTGGCGTATGGCTGCCCCCATGAGCTCGGCCGCCTTCTTGCCGCTCATCAGCATGCCGCCGAAGATGGGCCCCATGCGGAAACTGCCGCTTACGCCGTTTGCTGCCATGCCGGAGACAAACAGCCCCGGGTAAATCTCTTTGGTGTTTTCAATGGTAGAGCGTTCACCCTCTGCGGCATCCATGCTCATTTCACCAATGACACCACCCGTGGCGGTGTTGAGACGCACCCCGTTTTTGCGGGCTACGGTCTTGGCTATTTCGCAATCATGGCCCGTGCCGTCCAGCACGGTGTGAGAGATGATGGTGAGCGGGTCTACATGTAACCCTTCTCGCAAAACGGGGGTCCAGTTCACCACCACGCCGCCAACACGCCCCTGCTTGTACACAACATCCTCTACAGAGTAGCAGTTAAAAATGGTAGCCCCTGCTTGCGTGGCTTTGTAAAGCAAGCCGGCTGTGGCGTGTACGGAGTCTATAATATATGTGCCCTCGCGGTAGGGTTTGTAGTCCAGCTGCAGCTCCTGCACAATGGGTAAGGCTTCCTCTTGCACCACTATGTCATTAAACATCATGGCTCCGCCCCACATGCCGCCGCCGGGGGATAACTTGCGGTCAAACAAGGCTACTTTGTGCCCGGCTTTGGCTAAGTAATAGGCTGCCACAATGCCGGATGGCCCACCGCCTACAATGGCGGCATCCAGCTCCAGACACTCCTGCAATTTATTGAAGTATGATTCAATGATTCCGCGAGATACAAGTGTTTCCATGTACGTGAGAATATCGTAAAAATGTGCTGAGTCAAGTTGTTTTGTTGACATAAAAAGGCAAGCGACAAAAAAAACGGTAGCGCATAGTGTTTAGGCTTGCGGTGGTGTACTCTTTGTGGCAGAGTAGGAGGCATGAAAGATATCTTAAGCTCATGCCGTTTGTATGGTATTGTGGATATGGGGTACACAAGCCCGCAGCAGGTTGTGCCACGCACCTTGGCGCTTATTGCCGGTGGGGTGCGTATTATACAGTTGCGGGCTAAGGGGATGCCATTGCCGCAAGTGCAGCGTTTAGCGGTTGATATGCAAGCCGTTTGTCGTGAACACGGAGCCATCTTTGTGCTGAATGATTACCCGGAAATGGCGGCGGAGATAGGGGCGGATGCCGTGCATGTGGGGCAGGATGCCGGCCCTTTGGAGGCGGTACGCCGGGTGGTGGGGGATGGCATGCTGGTGGGGCGCTCCACCCACAGCCCTCAACAAGCTTTAGCTGCTATGGCAGAGGGGGCGGACTACATCGGCTTTGGCCCCTTGTTCCCTACCGGTACCAAGCCGGGGCGGGCATCCATCGGCATGCAGGATATTTCTGCCGTGCAGGCTGCCGTTGGTGAGCTGCCCATGTTTTGTATAGGTGGTATTAACAGTGATACCTTGCCGCAAGTGTTGGCGGCCGGTGCAAAACGGGTGGTCATTGTCTCTTGGTTGTTACAACAGGCAGATATTGCCGCCGCCGCGGCAAATGTCATCGATACGATGAATGCTGCTGTAAATTGACACGAAATATCAGATAATTTGCCCCGTTGATATTGCCTTTTGCGCTTATTTTATTTAAATTATCTTGTGGTTTTAGTATGGGGTATATAGCTAAAATGTTGATTTGTATGTGCTCCTGTTTCTGAGGGATTATATTTTATGCCTGCCTTTTTGCATTTTGTGCTTGCAAACACGGTGCGAAACAGGTATATATAGAAGCACAGATATTTTTTTATGAAAAATAAAGCCTCATACACAGCAGAAGAGAAGTTGGACATTATCAAAATGGTGTTTTCCCGTAAGCGTTCCATTCAGGATATTGCAAAAGAAAAGGGTATTGCCGCCACATTGATTTCCCTTTGGAAAAAGCAGGCAGAGGATGCCATGATGGCGCGTTTCAAACCCCAGCCGAAGGGACGCCGCAAAGTTGATAAGCCGGTTGAGGTTGTAACCGCTGATACCAAGAGCCTCAAGAACGATGTACGCAAGGCCAGGGTTAAGGCTGCTCATTTGGATGCCTCCCTCAAGGAATCAAAGAATCGTGTTACCATGCTTGAACGCCAAATTGGAGACCTTTGCTCCTCTTTGGGGTACAAAATGGTTAAGGCTCGTAAACCCCGTAAACCCCGCAAAGCCCGCAAGGCCTGATAGCTCCTTTTATACCTTGAATGTCCGTTTTTGTCATACCGTGAACTTTTTTTGATAGAAACGGGCATTTTGTGTGTCTATATTTGCAAGTCATCTTGAAGAAGGTGCGTGCGCCCCTGCCGTTGCACGGCAGGGCTACCAATATACATTAATTTACACGTTATGAAAATGAATATCCTGAGCCGCTTTCGCCGCATGGCGTTTACGGCCGCAGCTGTTGCTGCGGGTGTTGTTTCCTGCACATCCGTCAGTTATGCCGAGCCCGATTATGATACCATCGGCAAACAATTTGCGCTGGTATTACAAAATGCGCACTACTCCCGTACGCGTTTCTCCTCGGCTATGTATGCCAAGTTTTTGGAGAGCTACATGCAGCTTGTAGACCCGCAGCAACTTTACTTTACGGAGGAAGATGCCGCCATGCTGCGTGATAAGTATGCCTCCTCTTTCGGGGATTATTTGTTGGCCGGGCGCACCCGTGACTTTGCAGAGGCTCTGCACTATGAGTTCTCCACCCGCGCGCTTGCCCACATTGACAAAGCTGAGCAGTTGCTGGCTTCTTATGAGAAGCAGTTGCCCTCTTTTGATACGGACCGCACCACCCCGCGCTCCCGCCGCAAATTGCCCCGCGCTAAGAACAGTGCGGAGCTTGACCAAGCCTGGCGTGATATGGTGGATGACATGGTGCTTACCGAGGTGCTGCGCCGTGAAAATGTGAGCCGCTTGGCTGCGGAGAAGGGTAAGCCGGACCCCATGCTCAAGGAAAAGCCCGTTGCAGAAAAATTGGCTGCTCGCCTCAAGCGTTTGCGCAACGAGGTGCAGGAGGCAGATACCGAGGACATGGTGGCAACACTGCTCAATGCCGTTGCCCGCACATACGACCCCCACAGCGATTACATGAGCGCTAAGGAGGAGCAGCGTTTCAAGGATATGATTAAGGCCTCTATCGTGGGTATCGGTGCCCAGCTCAGCGAGCAGGATGACGGTACCACCCGCATTGAAGGCATTGTAAAGGGTGGCCCCGCTGCCAAGAACGGCCAGCTCAAACTCGGTGATCGTATTATTGCCGTAGACAGCCTCAACGATGGCCAGTGGGTGGACATCATGTACATGAGCATTGATAAGGTTGTAGACCTGGTGCGCGGTAAGCAGGGCGTGCCCGTTAAGTTGCGCGTGCTCTCCGGCGAAGGTGCAGAGGAGCGAGAGGTGGTGATTGTGCGAGATGAAGTGCCCATGTCCGAGTCTCTGGCCAGTGCTAAAATTGTGGAGATGACTCTGCCGGATGGCAAGTCTCGCCGCATCGGTATTCTGACCCTGCCGTCCTTCTATATGGACCTTGATGCCACCGGCGGTGTGCGTTGCGCCGCAGATGTCAAAAAACTCATTGTCCGCATGCAGAAGGAGAATGTGGAGGGCCTCATCGTAGACCTCCGCTTCAACGGTGGCGGTTCTTTGGAGGAGGTGCGCAAGATGGTGGGCTTTTTCACCGGTGCCGGCCCCGTGGTGCAGGTGAGAGACCCCCGCGGCCACCGCGAGCGCCTTACCGTGAGCGGTAAAAAGATTTTCGACGGCGAGGTTGTCGTTATCTGCAACAAGCTCAGTGCCTCTGCCTCAGAGATTTTTGCCGGAGCCATGGCAGACTATGGCCGTGCCGTTATTGTGGGTGATGAATCCACCTTCGGTAAAGGAACGGTGCAAATACCCCGCAGCTTGGCAGATTACCTGCCCTACTTCTCCTCCAGAGAGGGTGCCGGTATGATTAAGGTGACAGTGCAGAAGTTCTACCGCATTAACGGTGCATCCACCCAGAAAAAGGGTGTGGAGAGTGACATTGTACTGCCCATGAGCACAGCTGCCCTGCAGCTGGGTGAGGCAGAGCTGGACTACGTGATGCCCTACGATGAAATCCCCGCTGCCGCCGGTTATGTGAAGGATGGCCGCATTGCCCGCATTTTGCCGGAGCTTGCCCGCCGCAGCGCTGCCCGTGTGGCCGCTGATAAGGACCTGCAGGATGCCAAGTGGAACATCGACTACCGCCGCCGCATTACAGAGGAGAACACGGACTCCCTCAATAAGGCTACCCGTGCTGCCGAAAATGCGGAACTTGTCAACCGCCGGAAAGCCATTACCGCAGACCGCAAGGTGCGCTATGCCGCCATGGCAGAGCAGGATGCCTCCAAATTGTGCGTTCGCCGCCTTAAGTTGGATGATGTGGAGTTAGCTGAATTGCCCGTCATTACCAAAAATGATGATGAGAAATACATGGAGGAGGTTAAGGACCCCGAGGAGGAATTGGAGGAGGAGGTAGAGTATCCCTTCACTCTCGATCCCATTCTTCGTGAGTCTCTCAACATTGTTAATGATATGTTGGAGATGCCCTGAGTTTCTCTGCTCGCAGTAGATTGAATACCTATAAAGGCACCTGCCGGGGAGGCTTTCTCTTGCAGGTGCTTTTTTACGCAAAAGTTACTTTATAAAACACCATGGGGAGCCGCCCGGAAAATAACCCGCTTAGCCGTAAACTGTGTGACAGTGTGCTTAAGGATGATATGCCGCGCGAGAAGATATTTTCTCGCGGGCGTAAAGCATTGACGGATGAAGAGCTGTTGGCACTTTTTTTGCGTACCGGATTACACGGGTGCAATGTATTGCAACTGGCCGCCCGCCTGAAAAAAGAGGCCGGTAGTTTGGCTAACCTGGGGCAGATGGAGGCCGCCGAGATTCGAGCCCTGATTAAGGGCATTGGCCCGGCCAAGGCTGCCACCTTGGCTGCGGTTTTTGAGCTGGGGCATCGAGCCACCCGAGACAGCATGGAGCGGGAGGATATGGGGACTGCCCGTAAGGTGTATGAGTATTTGGTGGGAGAACTGCGCTATGAATCGCAGGAGGTGATGTGTGTATTGCTGTTGGATGCCCGCCGCCGCCTTATACGCATGGAGCGTGTTGCCGTTGGTACGCTCACGCGTACAATAACTCATGCCCGCAACATCTTTTCTGCCGCCATCCGCTACAATGCCGGCAAGGTTATTATGGCGCATAATCACCCCAGTGGCAGCACCCTCCCCAGTGCGCAGGATATTGCCATTACCAATAATATCAAGGAGGCCGGTGAGCTCCTCGGTATCCCCTTGCTGGATCACGTGATTATAGGCGCGGTAGATTCGGAGCAGCCGTGCCCTTATTACAGCTTTGCAGAACACGGTTATATAAAATCATGATAGATTACCACACACACCACCCTAACCCGGCAGGGGGCAATTTATGCGCCGTTACCATGGCAGATTGGCCGCACATTGCCGAGCAAAAAAGCATGACCCCTTGTTTTGGTGTACACCCTTGGCATGCGCATGAGGTGCAGAACCCCGCGGATTTTGCGTTCGAGCTGGATGATTGGCTCTACCGGCATCCCTCTGCTCAGGTGGGGGAAACCGGCTTGGATGCCTCGGATAAGCATCTGCACACGCTGGAGGCTCAACGCCTGCTGTTGCATTTGCATTTGGGCGCGGCTTTTCGCCATGACCGCCTGGTTCATTTGCATTGCGTGCGTGCACATGCGGAGCTGTTGGGCATTTTAAAGGAGCGTGCCCGGTGCAATACCTTGCCCCGTGTGCTCTTGCATGCCTGGAGCGGCTCTCATGAGCTTGCGCGGGAGTTTTTGGCTCTGGGGGCAGTGTTCTCCGTCGGGTTAAGGGAGCTGGCCCACTCTAAGGCAGAGGAGCGCTATGCCCGCATACCGGAGGGTAAGTTGTTCCCCGAGTCTGATGCCGCGCCGGAGTCTTGGCCGCGCACGTTGGCCCTGTTCCGCTTGCTGCGTGGCGGCTTTAATTGTCGCTGAGCTGTGCAGCCTCAACCTCATACATCACCTGCGCATGGGTGCGCAGCAGGTGTTCTGTTTTGCATACGGTGCCGTCTGTAGTGCAAATATCTCTGTAAACATCCCCGCAGCGGTATATCATCTCATTTTCTTTGGTAAAGCGGTCATTTTCCGCCCGTATGCTGTAGCGGAGCTCTTGCGGGGCATCCGCGCGTAATTCGCCACGCAGGTATTCACCATCCGTATACAACAAAAACTGGTAGGTGCGGGTTGTGTTATTGGTAACGCGGTAATCCAAATAATTGTATGCAATGCTTGTGCCCAGCCCGAACGGCACCTGCCGCCCGGCATCCGGAAACAGGTTAAAACGCTCGTGGTGGTGGTGCTCCGTTATCGTGAGCTCAGAGTGCAGCACCATCCAATGCAAAAGGTTGGTCATTTGGCACATGCCCCCGCCTATGCCGGCTTGCGGTTTGCCGCAGGCTATGAATAACCCCGGTAAATACCCCTTTTTTGCCGTTGTGTTGCCTACCAAATGCCAAAAAGAGAAGGTTTCCCCCGGGCGTATGAGTACCCCGTTGATGCAGGGGGCTGCCAATGCCAAGTTTTTGGCTTTATTCTCCTGCAACTCCTCATTTACCCCCGCCAGCTTGCGGCGTATCAGCGAGGCATGGCATGCTATGCTCTGCGGCAGGGCTTGCGCCACTTTTTCTTTGCAAAACTTCTGTGAGCTCAGGGCGTCCTTAAGTTTACGCAAAAGTACCCCTTTCAGTCTGGACAAACGGAAAGCAAATGGGCAAAGCTCACAAAATAAAGGGCGTTTCATCGTCCTGTATCTTAGCAAATAGCGGGAGACTTTGCAAGAAAAAAAGCACTACAAGCCTTTGCTTGCAATGCTTTTCTCAGATTTATTGGGGCAGGGTGTTTTAAGCACGCTCGGCGTAGAGTTCATCCACCGCTTTTTTCATGGCGGAAAGACCCTGCAACAGCATCTCGGGAGATGTTGCAAAGTTGAGGCGCACGCATTGCGGGTCGCCAAAGTTGGCCCCGTTGTCCAAGTACACACCGGCCTTGCTGCGGAAAAACTCGTGCGGGGACTCCACCCCTAGTGCCGTGCAATCTAACCAAGCCAAGTAGGTGGCTTCTTGGTGGCGTGTTTTAATCATCGGCAGGTTTTGCGCCACATAGTTAATAACGGTTTGTCGGTTTTTGCGCAGGGTGCACAGCAGTTGCTCGTGCCACTCCCAACCTTGAGTATAAGCAGCCAAGGATGCAGCATAGGCAAACACATTCAGCGTGGGCAAGCTGTGACCTTGGGTTTTGCGGATGGCGGCTTTCAGCTCGGCATTGGGCACGGCCATGTAGGTGAAGCAAATACCGGCAATGTTGAAGGTTTTGCTCGGGGCGCTGAGCATTACGGTGCGTTGCTGAATACGCTCCGGCAGAGTAAGGGCACACACGTGTTTTTTGTCTTCATCCAGCACGAGGTCGCAGTGAATCTCGTCGGAGCAGAGAATGAGGTTGTGGCGTTCACAAAAGTCTGCCACTTTCTCCATTTCCTCTCGGCTCCAGGCGCGGCCCAAGGGGTTGTGCGGGTTGCACAGCAAGAACAACTTTGTGTTGGGGGTTACCGTGGCCTCCATAGCATCCCAGTCAAACTCCCAGCGCTCATGGTTGAACACATAGGGCACTGTCAGCAGTTTACAGCGGGCATCCTCGTGGCAGTGCAGCATGGGCGGGTATGCGGGGGAGCATACCATGACCTCATGCTCGGGGCTCGGGCATACCGTGCGGGCTACCAAGGTAAACGCAGGCACGCAGCCCGGCAGCTCATGCAGCCACTCCGGTTGGGCGTTTTCTACACCGTGTTTATTCTTCAGATAGGCGGTGATGGCGGCTCTCAGCTCATCTGTCATGAAGGCATAGCCGTAAAAACGGTGGTTCAGGCGCGCCTGCAGGGCATCCACCACGCAGGGAGGGCTCTCTATGTCCATATCAGCAATGCCGAACGGCAAAGGCCCTTGCAAATCCCATTTGATATTGCCGGTCTCGCGGCGACAATCAGTAGAGGCAAACCTAATCATAAAACAAGTAGACGTTTGATTTGTCTCATTCTACCACCCTGCCGTCCTCGGGTCAAGGCGTTTCATTTGCTTTTTATGCGTTTTCGTTGCAAATACCCTCTGCCGGTCTGAAGTACCCTACGATGCTGTTTTTAGGATTAATGATAGCCCATTGAATATGCTGGCGGCGGGTGAATGTGCATTTGCCTCCGGCAATGCGCTCTCCCTCAGAAAAGGCTGCACGTATGGTATCTATGGGGGTTAGGCCTCTGTTTTTGCGATATTCGTGGCAAAAGTTAAGCAGCGCACAATCATAATCGTGTCTCAGATTATTATTTTGAGGTATGTTTATCTGCTTAATGATACAATTTGCTTCAAATGTATCAGCTATGCAATCAATTGCATCCAAATGTTCAGAATCCGTTAAATCTAAACATTCACAAGGGGAGATGAGAATGCCGAGCACAGCCGGAGTCTCCCCCTCTTTGACATGTTGTTGCGCCCATTCGAATGCACGGTGATAGCTGTTTTCCCAACAATAAATGCCTTTTCCCAGCCATTCATGTTTACTGTTGCTGGGGCGTAAGTGCTTTATTTTTCCGGATAATACGTCTTCCGCTGTGCGTAAAGAGCACCCATGGTACCCTATTATTAGCCCAAGATTCATGATATTTGGGGGGCTTTGTGAGTGCTTTTGCGTTTTTTAGCCGCGAGAAGTGTAATTCGTTTCATCCCGGCATTAGGGTTTTTTCTGTAGGCCTCTTTTTCCTCTTCTGTCATGTTGCGAAGATAATTGGCAATAAATGCCATATCCTCGCGAGTTTGCTGAAGTTCCTCCCGAGAAATCGTGCCGTATGAACTGGTTTGTATTATTGCCATGAGTTTATTATAGCGTTGCCGCCATAAATGTCAAATACATTGTTGATAAATTTCAGAGCCCCGGGGCGCTATTTAAACCAGCTGCGTGCGCATGGAGAGCGCCGTGAGCAGGGCGAGGAAGCGGGAGTAGTCCGCCTCTCGGTCTGCCGAGATGAGGGCGTATTGGTATTCGCCTTGGCGGGCATCCTCCTCTGCGGCATTGTGCAGGCGCAGTTGTATAACCTCCTCGCTGTCGGTTTGGCGGCCACGCAGGCGGGCCTCCAGCTCGGCAGCGGGCACATGGATGTAGATGTCTGCATAGGCGCGGCGAATAATGGCATCCTCACACGCGCGGATGGATGCTGCGCCCTGCACATCGATATCCATTACCACATTTTTGCCTTGTTGCAGCAGGTCAATGATATCTGCCTTAAGGGTGCCGTAGGAGTTGCCGTGCACGGTGGCGTGCTCCAAGAACTCACCGGCTGCCACCTTGGCGGCAAATACTTGGGGGGTGAGGAAGTGGTAGTCCACGCCATCCTGCTCCCCGGGGCGGGGTTGGCGGGTGGTGCAGGAGATGGAGTATGAGGTAAGCCCGGCGGCCTCTGCACGACGGCAGAGTGTGGTTTTGCCGGAGCCGGACGGGCCGGATACGATGAGAAGTGTGCCTAACATATTTTATTTTTATTCAACGTTTTGTACCTGTTCGCGAATTTTTTCCAGCTCGGTTTTGGCGGTAACCACCAGCTGGGCAAGCTCTGCATCATTGGCTTTGGAGCCGGTGGTGTTGAGCTCACGGAAGATTTCTTGGCAAAGGAAGTCGAGCGTGCGCCCCACGGCCTCTTGTTTGTCGCAAATCTTTTCAAATTGATCCAAGTGAGAGAGCAGGCGGGTGGTTTCCTCGCTCACATCGCAGCGGTCTGCGAAGAGGGCAATTTCTTTGATGATGCGTTCATCATCCGCCGGCAGCGGCAGGCCGCTTTCCTCCAGGCGTTTCATGAGCTGCTCGCGGTAGCGGGCCGGCACGCCGCTTGCGCGGGCGATGAGCTGCTCCCTATACTCGCGCAAGGTGTTGATGCGCCCCAGCAGGTCTGCACGCAGGTTGGCTCCTTCTTCTGCACGCAGGGTCAGGAAGGCTTGCAGGGCTTCTTTAATGGCGGGCTCTGCGGCAGCCCAAGCGGTTTCGGGGGGAATATCTCCCTCGCTTTCTTCTGCAATGATGCCCAAGCGTACCAGGGCATCCAGCGTGGGTTCCACGGGGTGTTGCAGGGTGTTTGCCACCTCTGCCATGCAAGCTTGTAAGGCTGCTAATTTGTTTTTGTTGACAGAGATAATGCCACCGCCCGAGGCCGAGGTTTGCAGGGATATGGTAACATTGACGCGCCCGCGGGATACGGCACCTGCCACCAGCTCGCGCACTTGGCTCTCCAGCTCTGCCCAAGCGCGGGGCAGAGATACGGATATTTCTGTCTGTTTGCGGTTAACGCCACCAATCTCAACACGGAGCGTGGCGTTGTGAAGGGGGGCGCAGGCGGCCCCGAATCCGGTCATGCTGTTCATAAGGGGGATTTGCCGATAATGTCTAAAAGGCGTGAATCCAGCGCAAGGGCCTCGTTCACATTGTAAGAGAGGTCGGTGCGCAGCTCATCCACCGCGCGCATGCGGCGCAGCAAATCTGCCACGCTGCATTTATTTGCCAAATCTGCCAGCTCGGGGGCAAGCGGGCGAACATCCGGCGCGTGAGAGGCTATCAACACGGCTTGCCCCAAGCACAGGGTGAGCAGCTCAAGCATTTGCTCGCGCTCGCCCAAGTACTCAGACTCAATGCGTGCATTGGTCGTGTCTTTTTGCATGGCCTCCCAGTTCTTAATGTCCGTACCCTCGGATATTGTCTTGGCCTCTGCCTTGAGTGCAGAGGTGATACGCTCCGTAATTTCATCCTTGCGTTTTGAGAGCAGCGCCTGAAAATCTGCACGCAATGCAAGGGCTGCCACATCATTACCCACGCGGGGCAGGGCGGCTTTTACGGATGGCAAAAAAAGCTCCTGCACGCGGCTCAGGCGTACCCCGGGGCGAGAGTCCCGCAAGTCTATACGCACGCAGCGGGATAATATGGTGGGCAGTAGCTTGCTGGGTATCTCTGTAATGAGGATAATGAGTGTTTGCGGCGGGGGCTCCTCCAGCGTTTTCAAAAAAGCATTGGCCGCCTCGGTGAGCAGGCGGTCCGCCTCGTCTATGATGATGAGCTTGGTAGCCCCTTCATCTGCCCGCAGTGCCAGAAACGGCTCTACACTGCGCACGGCATCAATGGATATGGTGCGTATCTTGGAGCCGGGCCGCAATACACGGCAGTTGGGGTGTTGCAGCCCCTCTAAGCCGGTGGCACGTGCGCCGTTCAGCTCTGCCGCCAAGGTGAGGGCCAGGCGGTGTGTACCGGCATCGGGCGAGCCGGTAAAGAGCAGGGCATGTGGTTGGCGCCCGTTATTGCGGGCGTTTTTCAGCAAGGTGTATGCCTGTTCGTAGGTAAAAGCCATGGGTGGAGCGGTTAGGTTTTAATGCTCGGGGTAAGAGCCCAGTACCTTGAACATGGGCGTGCGCTTGCGTAGGGTCTCTACACAGGTATTTAAGGGGTCGCTGTCTGCATGCCCCTCCACATCAATATAGAACACATACTCCCAAGCTGTGTCGCGTGTGGGGCGTGAGTCCATACAGTATATGTTGATACCGTGCTCTTTAAACACGCTCAACACATCCACCAAACTACCCGCCGTGTGGGGTACACCAAAGCAGATGGTGGTGCGGTCTTGCCCACTGGGGGTGGTGGTTTGGCTGCCTATAACGGCAAAGCGTGTGGTGTTGCCGGCTTTGTCCTGTATGTTGGTTTCCAGCACCCTCAGGTCATTATATTCTGCCGCCAGCGGGCTGCCCAAGGCGGCGGCTCCGTTGTTGACCTCATCGTGTGCCAGCTTGGCTGCCACGGTGGTGGATGCGGTGGATATCAGCTCGGCTTTCGGAAAATTCTTACGCAGCCACTCGCGGCATTGCCCCAGCACTTGAGTGTGTGAGTATATCTTGCGTATTTGGGTGCGCTCTATGTTGGCCATCAGGCAGTTCCTGATATTCAGGTGGATTTGGGCACAGATGCGCAGCTCTGTGCTGCCCAGCAGATCCACTGCTTGAGAGATGCGGCCGTCCGTGCTGTTTTCTATGGGGATAACCCCGTAGTTGATTTCCCCAACCTCCACGGCACGAAAAATTTGTTGAAAGCTCGGGTAGGGCACCAGCTCCACACTGTCCCCGAATCTGGATTGAGCCGCTTGGTGACTCCAGGTGCCGGGTGGCCCCAAATATCCGGCTTTGATGCCACCCTCCAAATGCAGGCTCATGCTCACAATTTGGCGGTAGATGCTTTTGAGCCCTTTTTCCGGCAGTTCCCCGCCGTTGTGCATCAAAATTTTATCGATGAGTTGGCTTTCTCGCTCCGGTACAAAAATGTGAGAGTTTGCCTCTTTTTTCAGCTCGCCCACACCATGCACGCACTGCATGCGCTGCTTGATTAATGCCACAATCTGCGCATCAATTCGGTCTATCTCGGCTCTCAGCTCATCTAATGTCCTCATCTGCCGCTCATTCTACCATATTTTTTTCACCCCTGCAAGGCTTTCTTTCCGTCCTTTCTTGTTGCGCGGGTTGTGGGGGAATTGGCGCGTGCCGACAAAGCCTTGATCAGCGGACTATAGGCAACTGACGCAGGCTTTGCCGCACTTGTAACAGCATTATTGTTTACGGGTTATGTATTGCTCCCGCAGGTAATGTAAGAGCTCGATTCTGGCGTTGCCGAGAATGGGTGAGTTATTGATTTTGAGGCCGCAGGCAGCGGCGGCTGCCATGTCTTGCACGGTGGCGGCGGGGTCTCTGAGGGATACTCCCGTGTCGGCAATTTCCGGCAGGCGTTTCAGGTAATCCAAGCGGTTTTCCAGAGTAATGCGTACGCCCAAGCCCTCCAGGTGGCGGGGCATCCACGGGCGCAGGGTGGCCGTGCTCAGGTATGCCTCGCAACCGGCTTTAAGGGCTGCCATGAGCGCGATGGATATCTCGGCATCCGTTGTTTCATTTTCGGCACGCAGGCATACGGGGTGCGGCAGGTAGCGCAGGTTTGTTTGTTGCCGGGGGTGCGGGGAGAGTGAGTGGGTGATACCGAACTCGTTTTCCCACCAGTAGGAGATGGAATCTGCCGCAGTGGTAAGGCGCATGGCTTCATCGGGCGTGGGTTTGGGTACCAGAACCTCCCACGGGCTGAAGGCAATGTTACGTTGCTTACCGCGGCGTTGCGGGCGGGCGTTTTCCGCCCATTTGCAGAGCGGTATCAGGTAATTTTTGCCACCCGGTGCGGGGTGGGTGCTGAGCATGGTGGGGCTCCAAGAGCCGAACGGCTGCAACGCAGGGCGAGCATGGGGGCAGCAGTTGATGTAAAGGGCGGAGCAATCTGCCATGGCCTGTTGCCAGGCAGAGATTTCTGCTTCATCTTGCGAGTAGATAATGGCGGCTTGGCCGTAAGAGAGCTTCTTTTGCATGGCCGCGGCATGCTCTGAGCTTTCCACACGCATGAGTGCCAGTATGGGCAGTTTGCGTATGTGTTGCAGCAGCGGGCTGTCTATGGCCACCCCGGTGCGTATGCCGGGGGTGTATATGAGCGTACCTATCTCTTGCCCGCAGGGTTTGAGCAGCCAGGTCTCTTGTGCGTATACTTGGCTGAGCTCTTGGCGCTCTTGCTCGGTAAGCGGGGCGGCTAAGGGGCCTAACACCGCCTCTTGTCGCCAACCGGGGGCGGCTGTTAACCCGCTGACAGCATCTTTGAGCTCGTTGATGAAGGATTGGTTATCATACACATCTGCATGCACCAGTAACACGTGCGGGCATGTGGGGCTTTGCCCCGAGCGCCGGAAGGCGTGCTGAGCGATGTCTCGGATGGTTTGTTGGCGGTCCCCACCGGCGGATAAGTAGGCTGTGGTTATGCCGGAGTCCCGGCTGCAAATGCATGCGGCCGGGGCCTGCTCTGCCAAACGCTGTATGTTGTATAGGGCGCTATCTGCAATGATGCCGCTGATGCAGGGGGCGGTCATCAATTTGGTGGCTATTTGGTTATCCAGACAGGGTACAAATTGGAACTGCGGTTCTTGCAGGCCGCTTTCTCTGACAATATCTGCCAGTTTGCTGCCCAGCAGCACGTTGCCCGATGCCGGTTTGTAAATAATGGCGTTGCCGGTGATGGTGGCAGCTGCTATGGCTGCCACGGCATCTGCCAAGGGGTGTATATGCCCCGGGGCTATCACAATAATGCCCTGAGACGTGGCTTGGGTGCCGTCTTTTAAGCCGTCGCGGTCTGCGCTCAGCTCATAGTAGTAGCATGCGTCTATGGCGCACAGCAGCTCGTGCTCCGCATCCCGGTAGTTGAACCCGGCGTCTCGCACCAGTAATGCCCCCAGCTCTGTTCTGTGCGCGTGCAGTAACTTAGCCAGCTTCAGCACCTGCTCTCGCAATTCCGCCTCCTGCCGCTTTTGTTTGGTGGCAGACTCGGCAATGTCCAGTATGGCGTTAACGGACTCAAAGTCTGCACTGGTGTAGCGGTAATCCTCAAACCCGGGGGCGGTGAGAGAGCGGTGTATGCAGGTAAGCGGGGTCTCCACCTGTTGCCCGCCGATGTTGAGGGGCAGGGGGGCTTGGCGGCGGTCATGCTCTGCCTCTGCCGCTGCGAAAAATTGTGCGGTATAGGCTTCTTCCGTTACCTGTGCCATATCGCCCGGTATAAAGTTATCTACCGCCTTAAAGGTTTCTGCCGGCGGTTCTTCTCTGCCGCTCAGCGAGGCTAAGAAGTGCTGGCGCATGCGGGTCCACCCCATGGAGTCGCTCTCCGGCGCATAGCCGTAAGTCAGGAAACCGTCTGCACGTGACAGCTCGGTGAGCAAGGCGGTGAGGTATTGTTCAAAGCCCGCCGTTTCGGCATCCTCTGCCTCAATACCGGTGGAAAGAATGACGGAGGCCCCCTCCTTGGTGAGACTGCGGCCAATGTGGTTACCCAAGCCGGCGCGGAACCCGAGGTACGGCAGCCCGGTGCGGCCGCTTCTGCCCCAGTCCAACAGGCTGTAGCTGATATCAAAGAAATTGTGTGTGCCGATAACGGGGGTAAGCACCTTGCTATCTGCACAAATGGCGGTGTGTACCAGTTGTTTGAATCGGGCATCTGTCACAGCCTTGGTGGGGGCGGCTGCATTTTGTGCACCGTATTCAAAATGGCGCACGCGCTCCTGCGCCAAGTGGCTGCCTTTTACAATGAGCACTTGCAGGGGCAGCGCGCCCTTGCTTACACGCTTACGGCTCCACTCGGTAAGCTCTCTTAAGGTGGCTGCGGCATTGTTGAGGTAGGCCGGTAGCTCCGGTATCACATTGGCGCGGTTAAACTCCGCCCCTGCCAGGGCTTGTTTGATACCGGCCAAGATGACGGGTTGCAGCTCTGAGGTGCCGGTCTCTACAATGATGGGGGTGGAGAGCCCGCCGCTCATGGAGGTGCGGATGAGCCCACGCAGCTTTTCCGCCAAATCCTTTGCCCCGGCCTGCGGTGCATAGGGGGATATGGCGGGGCAGAGCCGCCACGGTTGAATGGTAAGCCCCAGGCCTGTTTGGCGTGCTTGTATGGACTCCAAGTGGTGGCGGTATTGCTCTGCCGTTTTGGGGCCGAACACGGCGGGGGATAGCGGGGAGAGTGCCGGCACCAGTTTATCCTTGCTCCACTCTCTTACTTTTTTATCCACCTTATCCATGCGGGTGGGTAGGGTGAGCTCCCCGAAGGTGGAGCGGAAGATGCGGCGAATCTCGCTGAGGGCTGTGCCTTGCATGCCGCGGGAGGCTAATGCCGCAGCCTTGAAACGCAGGCGTGCCATGGCACCGAAGAATGTGGGCACCCCACCGTATTCTGCCAGCAATTTACGCAGCGTATCACATTGCTGCGTATCGCTGTTACCTTTGAGTACCCCCTTGCACAGAGACTCTAAAAATGTTCTGTTTTTTTCTTCTGCCGCCAAACGGCTGAGGGCAGAGAGCAGGGAGCGCTCGTCTGAGGTGAGCTTGCGCACGGCGTCATCCCGCAATTTCTCAGCAAAATCAACGGCACGCTGCGCCAGCGTGCGGTCATCCCACTTGCGGTCTTTTGCTTCTTTGAGTATGGCGCTGATGTTGAGGTCTCCCATGGTGCGATGTATTGTAAATGATTGTTACCCGTGCGCGCAAGCTAAATATGCGTTATGAGGGGTTGCTGTCAGTTTTTGATGGCTTGCCAATTAATTTGTTGCACGGTTAAATCGGCTATGAGGTCTTGCAGGGCGGCCTCTGCCTCTGCCTCGGTAATACCGCTGTTGCCGCCCCAATAACTGCCTACTTGCAGGTAGGCCCAACGTTGGGTGCGCCCCTTGGCCACGCGGTCCCATATATCATAAAGCGTGCGACTCATGTGGGAGTGGCAAATGCGGTCCGTGCCGATGAATACGTAATAATGAATGTATTGCAACGGCAGGTCGCCTTTTGTTTTGGGTAAGGTATACGACTGTAAGCGGCGGAAGGTGATGTTTTTGCCGTTGCTGAGCTTTAATGCGCAGTCCGTACCCCGCAGCTCTTGGTGCCCTTGTGCCGGTAAGCAGCGCTCCGGGCGGTGAATGGAGGAGTTCATATCACTGCCGGAGTAAACAATGGATACCGATACCTGCGGCCCGTAACATTGCACACCTGCTATATTTTCATGATGCCCGACAAAAGGCGAGCGTGCCCCCGAGCTTTCATAGCAGCGTTGGTATACACCTTTGCTGAAGATGGTATCGGCTGCCAGTGTGCCGCGTTCCTCCGGGCTGGCTTGTTCCTTTTTGCCGTACCACCCCGCCAGCTTTGTACCATAGGGCAGCGCCGGGGAGATGGCAGACTCCTGCAGCTCCGTATTCATGGGCAGCAGGTATATTAAGCTTAATAATACAGCCAGCAGAGCAGGCGGTAATGCTACGGTAAGAATCTGTTTGCCTTTGCTCATGCCGGCTCTCCTTTCTGCTCTGCGTTATTCCTGCGTGTCACAACCTTTCTCTTGTGGATGAAAGGTAACTCCCCCGCCAGTAGACCGTGCAGCAGCATCAAGCCCAGCAAGGTGGCCGGAAAAAAGAAGATCAACCCCGACCAATCATGCCAGGTCTTGCCGGCAAAGGCCGGGTTAATGTACTCTGCACACACAAAAATACTGGCTACGCGGAACACGTTGCCGACAATGGATAAGGGAATGGCACTCAGCGCCAGTATCACCCGCTTCCACCATGAGAGGGATTCTGCCAGGTAGGCCCACGCAACGGAAATCATCAACAGTGCCATCAGAGAGCGTATGCCCGAGCAGCCACCCACAATGTTGTAGGCATCCCACTTGCCGTCTGCGGAGCTTATGTTGGTGCCCTGCAAGATGGTATCTACCCCGCACAAGGCGGCACCATGGTGTGCGGCCTCGGCAGAAATGAGCTGCAACCCCACCGTAGCCTGTTGAAAGCCGGGCAGGGGGATAGCCATCCACAAAAAGAAAAACGGGAAAGCGCATTTAAGCATGGCATGCCACCCCCAGTAGCACCACACGAGCCCGCTGAGCAGAAAAGGTGCTGCCCCAATGGCAATGCGTGGTTGCTGCGTGCGCACGGACAACAGGCACAACAACCCGCCTGCCAATACTGCCCACAAGCCGTGCATGCTTCCCTTTGTGGGCTCTCCCTTGAGCTCTTTTGCCGCATGGTGTACCATGTAGATGCTCAGCAAAGGTATCATCCAACCGTGCTCGTAGTCGGTCTCCGGGTTCCAGGCAGAGTTAAGCCAAACGGTGGCACTTTGGCTCCCCTCTACAAACCCGGGGTAAAAAAATAAAAAAAGTACCGTTAATAGCAAATATGCGCTAACAGATACCCAATGGCTTAATGGTAAATGCAGAAGAGTGAGATTTTTGTTTGATTGCATTTTGCGGACGAGAAAAAAAGTGTGTGCGTGCGTGCTTTTAGTATTGATATTTTCTCGAAAATGTCAAGAATAGACCTGCGCTCACCCCCATATTCTCATACATGAAAATTATCAGCGGAACCGCACATCCTCAGTTAGCCAAAGACATCGCCAAAGAATTGGGGCTTCCCCTTTGCGATGCCACCGTCAATGCTTTCCCCGATGGCGAAAGCTTCGTGCAGATCAATGAGTCCATCCGCGGTGAAGATGTCTTCATCGTGCAGCCGACCTGCCCGCCCACTAACCACAATCTGATGGAGCTGCTTGTTATGGTAGATGCCGTGCGCCGTGCCAGTGCCAGTCGTATAACGGCTGTCATGCCATTCTACGGCTATGCTCGCCAAGACCGCAAGGATAAGCCCAGAGTGCCCATTACCTCTAAATTGGTTGCCAACCTGCTTACCGCTGCCGGTGTGAACCGCGTGCTGACCATGGACTTGCACGCCGCGCAGATTCAGGGCTTCTTTGAAATCCCGGTAGACCACCTGCACTCTTTGCCCGTGCTCATTAAGCACCTTAAGGAGAACTATGTGAAGGATATCAATAATCTGGTGGTTGTCTCCCCGGATATCGGCGGTGTTAAGAACGCCAAGGCCTACTCTAATGTTTTGGGTACTCAGTTGGCTATTGTAGCCAAACAGCGTATCTCTGCCACAGAGGTGGACGCCCACGCCCTTATCGGCGATGTTGCCGGTAAAGATGTGTTGCTCATAGATGATATGACGGAGTCCGGCGGTACGCTTTGCGCCGCGGCGGATATCCTCAAGCAACACGGTGCCGCCCGCATTTTTGCCGGTGTGTCTCATGCCGTGCTTAATGAAAAAGCCCGCACACGCTTGGCAGACAGCCCCATTGAGTGCCTGCTTACCTCAGACTCCGTGCCCATGGCTTGTGGCTCAGAGCGAGTGGATACCGTCAGCATTGCTCCGCTGTTTGCACAGGCCATTGCTAACATTCACAACAATGCCTCCGTAACCCACCTGTTTGAGGTAGGTTGCTGATTTTGAGTAAATTGTCCATATAGCCATACGCCTCTATACGGGGTGTATGGCTGTTTTTTTGTGTGACAAGGGGGCGCATGTGTGGTAGAGTGAGTGCATGAACCAAAGTTCGCCCGTCAGAAAACGCTTGGCAGAGAGCCGTATCGGTGTGTTGTTGGCTGCATGTCTTTGCCTTTTGTGGTTGGTATCTATGGCTGTGGTAGATGGCCACGCCGCCTCATTTTACCCTGTTTCGTGGGTGTTATTGGGGGTGGTTGTGCTTGCTGTATGTGCACAGTTGTTGGGGTACAAGGTGGTGAGTTTGTCTTGGGTGGGCTGGTTTGGTTTGTTGGTGGGGGGGTATTTTGCGGTGCGTTGCGCGTATAGCCCGTCTGTGGTGGATTCCTGGTATGAATCCGGCTTGATTTTTGGGGCTTTTGTGTTTTACATGGCCGGTGTTTATGCCGGGCAAACACCCGGGTATAAATTGATATTATGGACATTGATTGTGGCTGTCGTGGCTAATATGGGGGCCCTATGGCTTATGAGTAATACGGATGCGAGCATACACCTGTTCGGGCGCCCGGAGTACACCCCTGCGGGGATGAATTCCCGCAATGTAACCTTGTTCTTTTATAAGAATTTTGCCGGGCTCATGCTGGCACTTTGTGGTATGATGCTGGTGTGGCTTGTTATATGGTACCATATCAAGGGGCTGCGGGCTGTTCTGCCGGTGTTTTGTGGTGTGGCCGGTGTGATAGCATCCTTTTTTTGTAATACCCGCGTGGTGTTGTTGGAAATCCCCCTGCTGTGTGCTATTGGCAGTTTCTTGTGGATTATGTTGAGCCTGTACAGAGGCAAAGCTCTGAATGCTCTGCAATTAATGGCGGGGGCGGGCTTGTTTGTTTTACTATCCGTATTTGTGGTAGACTGCTTTATGGGGCAAACCATGCTGGATTTAGCATTCGGGGTGGATTCTCACCGCCGTTTTATGATATGGGGGGAGGCGTGGCGAATTGTGGGGGATGCCCCCATTTATGGTTTCGGGGCATCTGCTGCGCAGTGGTTAATGGCCCCCTTGCACCATGAATGGGCTTTGCCGAATTACGTGCACAATGAGTATCTGCAAGCGTGGGTGGACTACGGTATGGTGGGCTTGGGGCTCATGTTTCTGCTACTGGTTGCATTGGTGGTACAGGGGGTGCGCGCAATGGCGTCGGACTACGTGTGTGATGAATGCAAGGTTAAAGCGGCCATGGCCTTATTGGGTATGGTAGGTATTGCCGCTGCCGCTATAACGGATTTTGTTTGGCATAATTTTGCCATTGTCGTTTTTACGGCTTTTTGTTGCGGTATCTTGGCTACGCCTTTTCGGCATGCCCCTTTGCGCGTGTTTGATGGTAGAAATTGGGCTCCCGGCAGCACCCGGCAGGCCCCGCCTTTGCGTGCGCAAACCGGCGTGGGTAAAGTTCTTATTCTTGCCGGGGCACTCAGCTTGGGCTTATTGCTGGCCCAGCTCGGGCTTAAGCTCTGCCATGGCTGGCATGCTCAATGGCAGTATGATAAAATGGTGAAACAAAATGCCACGGTGGACCAACGCCGCGCTTTTTTGGTTGAAACCGTTGCAGCGTACCCGGATTCTCGCTTGGCAGATGAATATGCGCTGATGGGAGGCGGCAACATGTATTGGCCTATTTATGAGCAGATGCTTAAAGTGGTGTTACAAAATAACCCCTTACAAATTTTTACGGCTGCTATGTTGGCTGATGCTTTGGGGCGTCAACAGAAATTTTACGAGGCAGAGCAGGTTTTCCGGCGCTATTATCCCGGTGATGGCCCGGATAACAGATTGCTCAATACATGGGCTGCCCATTATGCCAACCATCTCTTTGCTTATGGTCAACAGCAAATGTCTGCTAACCGCCGGGAAATTGCGCTCTCTATGCTGATGCACGCGGACCGCATTACAAAAAGCGGAACCCACCCTGCCTCTTGCCCGGGGGCTTTGTACCGCCCCGGTACTCATTGCTGGGTGAATGGTGGTTCTAAACACCGCCGTAAGTTTATTGAAAATTGCCGTATGGATATTGTCGTGTTACAATCTGTTGGTGTGCAGCCCGACCACTCGTGGAAAGCTCCCCTCTCCCCCGGGGGAAAACCCGCTCTTTATTCTCGGTATATGCATGAAGATAACTAGTTTTTGCCCCTTAAAGGCAAATTCTGCCCCTTCCGGGTAAAAAAAATGCTCTCTCCTGCGTTTTCTGCTTGCAATAATGAAAAAAAAGTGCAATATAAAAGAAATCCGCCTTGGCGGGAAATAGACTTTACTGACTGTTATGAGTACACCTCCTCCGCCCCCTTCGCCTGTTCGTCCCGGTGCGCCTGCCGCCCCGGGGGCTCCTGTGCCGCCGCGTCCTGTAGCACCTGCACCGCCCTCTGCTCCTGCAGCTGTGCCTACTCGCCCCATGCCGCCCAAGCCTGCCGGTGCTCCCGGCATGCCCACGCCGCCTTCTCGCCCGGTAGCCACCACTGTGCCTCTTTCTGCTCCTAAGCCCCCGGCAGCCCCGGGTGCCCCCAAGCCTCCGGCAGCTCCCGGTGCACCTTCTGCTCCGGCTGCGCCCAAGCCTGCGGCTCCTAAGCCCGCAGCCCCCACTATTCCGCTGAGTGTGCCTACGCGCCCCATGGCTCCCGGTGCCCCCAAGCCGGCTGCTCCGTCTGCCCCGGCTCCGGCCACCAAACCGGCTGCCGCACCTAAGCCCGCTGCACCCAAGCCTGCCGGTGCACAAACGGCTGCCATGCCCACGGCTACGGCTCCCGTCGGTAAACCCGCCGGCTTCACCAAGCCTACCGGTTTCACCAAGCCCGCCGGCTTCGGCAAAGCTGCTCCTGCGGAGGATGATGAGCCCGCCAAGCCCGGCCCTGTGGTTCTCGTTATCTGCATCTTAGGTCTTTTGGTAACATTGTTTGCTCTTTGGGTGCTTTACTCTACGGATCAAACCCCCAACCGTACCACTGAGTATCTCATGGGTACGCCTGAGGTTGCTGCGGATGCCGGTGCTTCTACAGACGATTCTTCCTCTGCTGCTTCAGATTCCGCGTCCGATGATGAGGAGTCTGCCGATGAAGAGGAATCCACCGATGAGCCTGCCGAGGAGGAGCCCGCCGAGGAGGAATCTGCCGAGGAGGAAGAATCCTCTGATGACGAAGAAGAGTAATCTTTTATTCAACGGTTTTCATCTAAACTGCATCTAAGTCTATACTATGGCATTACAGATTACAGAAAGCAATTTCGAGGCAGAGGTGCTCAACTCCACAGTTCCTGTGTTGATTGACTTTTGGGCTACTTGGTGTGGTCCCTGCAAAATGATCTCCCCCATTGTGGATCAGGTTGCAACGGAGGTTGCCGCTACTGCAAAGGTTGGTAAGGTGAACGTTGATGAGGCGGCAGAACTTGCTCGTCGCTACAATGTGCGCAATATCCCCACGCTTGTCTTCATCAAGAACGGTGAGGAGGTGGATCGCATCACCGGTGCTACATCCAAGGATAACATCTTGGCTCACCTGCGTGCCTGCATGTAACATTACTCCTTTTAAACTTTAACCTGCGGAGCCCATCGATTCTGAGTCGGTGGGCTCCGCTTTTTTACCATGTGCAGTTCAAAACAAAAGAGCCGCCTGAGTTTCCTCAAACGGCTCTTTTATAGTCTCGCCTGGATTCGAACCAAGACAGGCAGAATCAAAATCTGCAGTGCTACCTTTACACCACGAGACCACTCGTGGCCTGCATTGAACGCAGGAACGTGCGCAGTTTTTATCATATTTGCTCCCTTTTGTCAAGTAAAGATGAAAAATTTATGCATTATGTTACCTAAATTTTGCTTTTTGTTCAGAAAATATAACTTTTTGTCGTCATAATACAAAAATATACTTGTCAAATAAAAAATAGTTGCTATAATTTAACTAAGCCGCAGGGGTAAGAGTTTATCACTTTGCGGGGAAAAGTTTAAACGCGCAAAAAAAGGAGACAACATGAAAATCAAAAAAATATCAATAGCCATCGTTGCAGGAGCCGCAGTACTGCTGAGCTCATGCGTGACGGATGCCGGGGTGTGGGGAGCCTCCGTATCATACGCTTCACCCGGGTTCAGCTCATCCGTAGCCTGGACGAATGCCAGCTACGACGTGAACGGTTTCCCGATATACGGGTATGCGTATGGTCGCCCGGTGTATGGATACACGGCTGCGGGTGCTGCCATATTCAGCATTGCTGCACTTACGGCGTGGTGTTACGTGCCGGACTGGGGCCCCGCCCCTTGGTACCACGGGCACCACCACCACCCGCACCACTGTCACAGGGTACCGGCACCGCCCAAATATGCACCGGGGCATCAGCCGCACAAGCGTCCCTCCGGTGGCATGCATGCACCCATTCACAAGAACCCGTCCTCTGTGTTGGGTAAACCCATAGGGCATAGTGGCAAGCCTAATCATGGTAACGCACATCATAATGGCCGCCCCAACGGCTCACATGGTAATCACCAGGCTAACCGCCCCAACAACGGGCGCCCCAATGGGGCATTCAACAATAACAACCATGGCAACCGCCCCTCTTTCAATGCGAGACCGGGCAACAACAACAGCCGCCCCGGTGTGAGCAGCCGCCCCAATAACGGCCGCCCCGATTTTAACTCGAGACCGGGGAACAATAATGGTCGCCCCAATGTGAGCAGCCGCCCCTCGGGTAACTCGAATCCTCGTCCTGCGCTCGGTAGCCCGTCAAATTCATCTCGCCCGAGCATGAGCCGTCCGTCCGCACCGTCTCGCCCCGGCGTGAGCCGCCCGTCCGCACCGTCTCGCCCTAGCGTGAGCCGTCCGTCCGCACCGTCTCGCCCCAGCGTGAGCCGCCCGTCTGCACCGTCTCGCCCCAGCGTGAGCCGCCCGTCTGCACCGTCTCGCCCCAGCGTGAGCCGTCCGTCCGCACCGTCTCGCCCGAGCATGGGTGGTGGGCGTCCCTCCGGCGGTGGGCATCGTCGTTAACAAGAATCAAAAATAAAAACATCGCCGTACCGCTGAGGGGGTGCGGCGGTGTTTGCCCCTGCATCAATGAGACTATGGAAAAAAATAGGATAAAAGCTTGCAAACAGCGTGAAAATTTGCTACCCTTTCCGCGTATGAAGAAAACAATAGTAGCACTGGGTATAGGTGCATCTCTGCTGGTGGCATTCAGCTCATGCAGCAGCACGGATGTTTACGAAACGACCGATAATTATACCGTAGATGACGGCGAAATTCCGCCGTGGCTGCTTGAAGGTAATGAGGATGAACAAATTGCAGCCGCTCCTTATTCACAGAATCGCAACGATACTCTTATACCGGACGAGACGCAGACTATGGCCAACGTAAACGGCAGTGCGTCGTCTCAAGTTCAGCCTGAGCATATTGCACAAAATCCCCCGCCCCCCACGGAGGATATGCCTTTTATCGAGGCTCCGTCCGATCCTTTGGCAACCGGGCCTGTGGTAACCCCGCAAGAATCTGCTCTTGCAACCAATACAAAGCCTGTTGTTAAGCCTCAAAAGCCTGTACAGGTAAAACCCAAGCCTGCACAAACCAAGAAACCGCAGGGCAAGAAACCGGCCAAGAAGTTCACCGAGCCCACGCTTATTACTTACACGGTGCGCAAGGGTGACAACCTGCACGACATTGCCAAGCGCAGCCGTACCACCATTGCCCAGATTAAGAAGGACTCCAAGCTGAAGGGGGACACTATCTATCCCGGTCAGGTGATTAAGGTGCGCTATATTCCCAAGGATTACAAGCCCGGCAAGAAGAATGCTGCCGGCGGTAGCACGGGTAAGGCTCGCACACACGTTGTGGCTAAGGGTGAAACCATCTCCGGTATCGCCAAGAAATACGGTGTGCCTTATACGCAGATCCTCAAGGCTAACAACATGAGCCTTAAGGATGCCGCCAAGATTCGTCCCGGCAAGCGCCTGACGATTCCGGCCCCTGCCAAGAAGAAGTAAAGCATACCACACATCTCAATTCTCGGATAGGATATGAAACGCTCTCCCCTTAATCTGCTTGTTATCAGCGGTGCTGTAGGCATGCTTTGCTCCTGCTCCACGGGCGGGCCCAAGGTGGATGTCGGCTGGATTGGGGAGTCCGTTTCATCCCCGCAGAATGATACGGTGATTATAGAGAGCGGGCAGCGCCTGCCGGATATATCCGTGCAGCCTGCTGCCCCGCAGCAACCCGTGCAGCCGCAGCAGGCTGCACAGCCCTCTCGCCGGGCAGGGTTCATGTCGCAGGTGCAGCAACAGCACCCGCACACTGCTACCCCTCAGCCCCCGGTGCAAGCTGCTCAAATGCCTGTGCAACAGGCTGCAAACCGCAGTTATACCGTGCAACCCGGCGATACCCTCAGCTCCATCGCTGCCCGCCACGGTGTCAGTACTTCCACCCTCATCTCACTCAATGGCCTTGCTGCCAACCCCAACGCTTTGCGCGTAGGGCAGGTGTTGCAGGTGCCCGGCGCAGCTCCGGCTGCCACCATGCCGTCCTATCAAGGTGTTGCCCCCACCGTTCCGCAAACGTCTACAGCTTCATACAGAACGTATACGGTTGTGGCGGGTGATACATTGTCCGGCATTGCAGCGAGAAACGGCACCACCGTTTCCGCTATCATGGCCACCAATGGCTTTACCCCCGACATGGCTAACCGCATTCGTGTCGGTCAAACAATCAAATTACCCCGGAACTGATGATGAAGAAGCCTCTTTTTTGCGCTGCCGCAGCGCTGGTTACCGTGTTGGCATCCTGTAACCCCACCATCGGTGAGTACAACGGTGTCAACGTGCACAATGCACAAAATCCTCTGCTCACACCCTCTCTGTATTCAGAGACGGGGGGCGTGAATCCCCTGTTGATACAGGGTAAGGATCAACCCGGCTATGTTAACCCGTACCCCACGGGCACTTATGAGCACTTTGTGGCTCAGCCGGAGTACCCCAAAACCATCAAAAACTTCTGTAACCCCGCCTTGCTTTCTCAGGCCACGCGCTTTAACTCCAAAATTATCATCTGCTTGCCGCAGCAGCGTGCTCGCATGTATGTGGAGGGTAACGTGGCGTATGACTGGCCCGTATCCACCGGTACGGATGGTCATGAAACCCCCACGGGTACCTTCCTGATCCTCCAAAAGGAGAAAGACCACAAATCTAACCGTTATGGCAAGTTCGTTAAAAACGGCAAGACGATTGACTCCAATGCAGATACCGCCAAGGGTATCCCCGAGGGAGCCACGTTCCGCCCCGCCGGTATGCCTAATTGGAACCGCCTGACGTGGGATGGTGTGGGAATTCATGGCGGTAAAGTGATACCCGGCCGCAGACTCTCCCACGGCTGCATCCGCACCCCTTACGATGTTGCCGCTAACCTCTATAAGTATACGGAGATGAACATGCCCGTATACATCAGCGCTGGTGTAGAGGACTACAACCGCGGTGGTGCCGTGCGCAAGGATGACGTTAAGTACCGCCCCGGCGGTGATAATACGGATATGCCGCAGGTGCCCATCACCGGTTAATTTCAATTGCAAACTTTTCGGCAGAGTCGTTGCTGTGGCAATATAGCGGCGACTCTGTTTTTTATGTACCGCCATGTCACCCAGAACCCTCCGCGCCGCTAACAGCCACTTTTACATAGGCTGTACCTTTGCCGTTATTTTTGCCTGTGTCTATGTTATGTACACCCGCACACCGGGGTGGGGCACAAGCTTTGCCATTGTCTTTGCATGTGCCGCAGCCACGTTGTGGGGGGCGTATTATGCCTCCTTCTCTTATCGGGTCAATACGGTGCGTATTTCTCGTATCACGTTGTTCGGTACCCAACACATACGGTGGGAGGATATCACCTCCGTCTCGTATGATGAGTCCGACTCCGGCGGCGTCGCCTCCTGCAAAATTACTATCGTCTCTCCTGCCTATACCTTCGAAATAAGCTCCGATGTTTTGAACCCGGATGCCGTGCGGGATATGGCAGATGAGCTCAGAAAAATGAATCTGCTCCCGCCCCCTCCTACACCTCAAAAGGGGTAATTGTTACCATTTTTTTAGCTAATTTCAAAAAAAAGTCTTTTCAAATGAAAACTTTTTGATATAATCCGCGCGCTGACCCGCCGAAAATTCAAAAAAATGAGGATTCGGCGGAACCCAGTAAGCACAAATTATATGACTGATTACACCACACGAGTGCTGGAGCAAGTTCGCGCTAAAAATGCAGCCGAACCCGAGTTCCTGCAGGCAGTGCAGGAGGTGATCTCTACCATCACCCCTGTGCTTTCCGCTAACAAGAAGTACGAAGACAATTGCATCTTGGAGCGCATCACGGAGCCTGAGCGTACCATCATTTTCCGTGTGCCCTGGATGGATGATAATGGAAAAATTCACGTTAACCGTGGTTATCGTGTACAGTTTAACAGCGCCATCGGGCCTTATAAGGGGGGTATTCGCTTCCACCCGTCTGTTAACCTGGGCATCCTCAAGTTCCTTGGCTTTGAGCAGGTGTTCAAGAACTCCCTTACCACGCTTGCTATGGGTGGCGGTAAAGGCGGTGCAGACTTTGACCCCAAGGGCAAGAGCCGTGCAGAGGTAATGCGCTTTTGCCAAAGCTTTATGACCGAGCTCTCCCGCCACATCGGGGCTGATACGGACGTGCCCGCCGGCGATATCGGTGTGGGTGGTCGTGAAATCGGTTTCATGTACGGCCAGTATAAGCGCCTGCGCAATGAGTTTACGGGCGTGCTCACCGGCAAGGCTCTCAACTGGGGCGGCTCTCTGATTCGCCCGGAGGCTACCGGCTACGGTTGCGTATACTTTGCTCAAAACATGCTCGCCACCAAAAATGACGACTTGCAGGGCAAGGTTTGCGTGGTTTCCGGCTCCGGTAACGTGGCTCAGTACTTGGTACAAAAGCTCAACCAACTGGGTGCCAAGGTTGTGACCATGTCAGACTCCAACGGCTATGTCTTCGACCCCGCCGGCATTACCGAGGAGAAACTCGCATGGATTATGGAGCTCAAAAACGAGCGCCGTGGCCGTATCAAAGAGTATGCAGACGCCTTCCCCGGTGTGCAGTACTTTGAGAACCAGCGCCCCTGGAGTGTTCCCTGCGACTGCGCTTTCCCCTGCGCTACGCAAAACGAAATCAACGGTGCAGATGCCGCTACCCTCATCAAAAACGGCTGTATGCTCGTGGCAGAGGGTGCTAACATGCCCACGGATTTGGACGGCATCAACGCCTACCTGCAAGCCAAAATCCTTTACGGCCCCGCCAAGGCTGCCAATGCCGGCGGCGTAGCTACCTCCGGTTTGGAGATGTCCCAAAACAGCATGCGCCTTAAGTGGACCGCTAAAGAGGTGGACGCCAAGCTCCACTCCATCATGAGCGATATTCACGAGAACGCATACAACCACGCCCGTGAGTATTCCCCGGACTCCGCGGGTGACTTCACCAACTACGTGGCCGGTGCCAACATTGCCGGTTTCGTGAAGGTGGCAGACGCCATGATTGACCAGGGCCTTGTATAAAGACCACGTCTCACGCGTTTTAAACCGTACAGCCCCCTGCTGCCTTGGCAACAGGGGGCTGTTTAATGCCGTTGTCTCCCGAAAAATACTTATACGGCATGATGTTTAAGTGAGCTTAAGCAAAAAATGAGCATCCGAAAACGTGTTATTTTTGATGACAAAGAGGGAAAAATCCAGAGACGGCGTCACTTTTACAAAAAAAACAGATAAAAAATGCAAATAAATTTCGGATTCGGCTTGCCTAATTGTTACATGTGTGGTAAAGTCCCGCCCGCATCACTCTCACCCACTCTATCATATACCTCTCACAATGATTCGGTTCTTAACAGCTCTTATGCTCACTGTTATGCTGATAACCCAACCGGGTTGCCGGCAACAGCAACAGTTGCAACAAAACGCCGCCACGCCTGAGTATGTGTACGTGGAAGGCTACACCGCGTATATGCGCGGAAACAAGGCTGTGGCGCCCTCTAAGGCTCCTAAGCGTATCAAAAAGCTCATTGCCGCAGGTAACAAAATTGTGCATTGCCCGTACCGCAGTGGCGGTGGCCATGGCAGGCATGTAGACACCGGCTATGATTGCTCCGGCTCCGTTGGTTTTGTGCTGCGGGAGGCCGGCATGATGGGGCGCGTTCAATACCGCACCAGTCGTCAATTTTTAAGCTGGGGCAAGCCCGGCTATGGCAAATGGCTTACCGTGTATGTTAAGCGTGGCCATGTGTTTTTGGTGGTAGCCGGCTTGCGTTTTGATACCTCGGGCACGCGCACGGGTATCGGCCCGCGTTGGTACACCAAATCCCGCAAGTGCGCCGGTTTCTACGTGCGCCATGTGCCGGGGTTCTGATGCCATCTTCCCCCGTTTTCTCCCTTAAATAAACGTATCCTTAAAGATGAACGAAGCAAACGAACGTAACCACGGCCCCCAGCGTATAGATGATATTATGCAGGCTTGGGGGCTGGATAATCATGACCTCGTCAATGTCTCTCTGGAGCAACTCACGCACAAACAGGTGCAAAAAGCCCGCATGGGCCGTCAGCTCACTCTTAAAATGATGCAAAAAGTGGCCCGTGCCCTTAATGTTGCCATTTGGGAGCGCCTGCAAGAGGAGCAACGTGAGCTGTACTATGAGTACATCCACAGGGATCTTTTCTCCTACGCCAAAGGCTATTCCGCAGATTGGGCAGACCCCAACGCCCCCTTGGTGCCTCGCGATTGATAGCCCTGCATGCCTCTGAGTGTCACAGAGTTGGTGTCTCGCCTCAAATCCGCTGTAGAATACGGTGTGGGCGAGCAGTGCGTTGTGGGCGAGGTAGGCTCTTGCAAAATGGCCGGTAGTGGCCATACTTATTTTACCGTAAAAGACGTCTCTGCCCAGCTGCAGTGCGTCTTTTACCGTTATCAGGCCATGTATTGCCGTGTGCGCCTCAGGGAGGGCATGCTCGTGGAGCTCACCGGTAAACCCACTGTGTGGGAGGGCCGAGGCAGCCTGCAATTTGTTGTCAGCAGCGTGAGGGAGGCAGGCTTAGGCTCCCTGCAACAGCAGTTTGAGGCACTTAAACGCAAGCTCGAGGCAGAGGGCCTCTTCTCTCCCGCCCGCAAAAAGCCCATCCCCCGATTCCCCAAAAGCGTGGGGCTTATTACCTCTGCCTCCGGGGCGGTTATTCAGGATATGCGCCACCGCCTCGAATCCCGCGCGCCGTGGATGCAGGCATACCTATACCCCGTACAGGTGCAAGGCCGCGGGGCAGAGCTGGGCATAGCCCGCGCCATTGAACAGTGGAACCAAGCGGAGCGATTCTCCCTACCGCAGGTAGACTACCTTATCATTGCCCGAGGCGGCGGCTCCTTGGAGGATTTGTGGTGCTTTAATGAAGAATCCCTGGCACGCGCCATTGCTGCCAGCAAGCTCCCCGTTGTATCTGCCGTGGGCCATGAAACGGATTTTACCATTGCAGACTTTGTGGCAGACCTGCGGGCCCCCACCCCCACCGCAGCCATCGAGCTTACCACCCCGGACTCCGCAGAGCTCACTACACGCCTGCAACAAACGGAGGCTTACCTGCGCCGCGCGTGCACCCGTGCGCTGGAGCATGCCCGCTTGCGCCTGCGCCTGGCAGAGCAGGGGCCTTTGCGCCAACCCCTCAATACCTTGGCTCCCTTTGCTCAACGATTGGATGTTTTTGAGGAGGAGCTGCGCCGCACCTGCCGAGAGCACCACAGTGCTGCAACCTCACGCTTGCAGGTGTTGGCTGCCCGCGTTTCCCCGCGTGCCCTTTACCCGCGTTTTCAGGCCACCCACCATGCGTTGGATGCCGCTTTATCCCGCATGCACCATGCTGTAGCACGCAAAATGGAATCTGCTCACGCTGCCTTACGTGTCAAAGAGGCAGAGCTGCGTGCCGTCAGCCCCCAAAATGCGATCAACCGCGGTTTTGCCCTCGTCCGCAAACCGGATGGCACCTTGGCACGCAACGCCGCAGAGCTTCCCCCCGGCACCCCGCTGCACATTACCCTCTCCCAAGGCGCGGTGGAGGCAGAGGTTAAGTAGCCGCAATCAACTGCAACGCTGCTCCTTTATTGCCCGATGCCCACGCGCTCTGCATAGCGTTTCATCAGCATGGCACCATATTCGCGGAGCGTCATCTCTTGCTCGTATCGGGCGTGGTATTCATCTAATTCTATGGGGGTAAATTGGTTGCGCCCGTAGTATGTGTTATCTTGCTCATTCACATTATCAAGACTCAGGAAGTCTGATATACACTGTTGTTGCGTCGGGGTGAGCAGTTGCATCTGTTGGCGCTCATATTCTGCTAACCTTTCATTCTTGGGGCTAATACCCGGGTAGCACTCCACTACGCCGTGTAATGCCCCAATCATGAAACGCGGCACCAAAAAGCGGTAGGCCTCGGCATCTGCATAACAAAGCGCAAAAGAACAGGCAAAAAGCAAATCATCCGGTATATGGTGCCAGTCGTCGCGTATTTCTTTGCTGGCCAGCACCGCCTGCGCCTCGTTGCTCACATAATCATCTGCAGCTTCACCACAAAGTAGTACATGGGCTGTTTCTTGGCAGCTCACCCCGGCAAAAGCTTGCTCAATTTGCTCTGCCAATTGTTGTTGTAAGCGGGTAAGGGGGATATCATCTGCTTTGTAGGCGCGTCGCATGCCTTCAATTCTTGCTAAAAAGTCGGCTGCTTCCTCCTGCGCCTCTCGATCGGCTTTTACGTTGTTACAATTAAAAAGCCGTATCTTTTTCTTTTGCCCCTTTTTCGACATGCTCCTATTGTATCACAGATGCCTTGTTTGTAAATGCTATTTATAACCCTCTTATGATAAATGCTATAAGATCAGATGATTTAAAAATGAAAATGTACTTCAAGAAAAACGGCGAAAATCTTAAAGTATATTTTCATTTTGTGTTTAATGTTCTCTTATCAATGGTTTACGTCATTTAGTAGATAGCAGAATGTTGCTGCCGGGATTCTAATAATGGGTTTTGAAGACTCTGTGAGGCACGCCATCCCGAAATCCCCGGGGTTTCGCGTAATGAGGAATGCTCCTAATGTGCTTGATTCCGAGGAGAGCTGAGCAATGGCATCATGCCGGGAAATGGAAGAATCATTTTTATATTTGACTTCACACAAAAAACGTTCATCGGTGGGGCGAGATATGGCGAAGTCCACTTCCTTTTTATTTTTCCCCTTCAACATGACGTAGCCGATTTTGTGCGTGTTGCCGTATGTATGAAGCAGGTGCTTATAGACAATGCTTTCCACCAAAGCGCCCATATCAGTATCACTCAGTAGATCAGGGGAGAGCATCAGGCAGGCATTACGCAGGGCCGAATCTGCCACATATATCTTACTTTGTGCAGAAAGAATTTTTTTGCCGGTATAGTTGGCGTTATGGCATACATAAATAAGGTTGGCATCTATCAGGTATTGAATATAACGCAGTAGCGTAGGCATGGTTACGCCCTCCAGCTTAGTGCACATCTCTGCCATGTTGATGATAGAACCGGAATGCAGGCACAGATACAGAAATATCTTTTCAAGTTGCAGGGAGTTTCGAACATCAAACAGAGACGGTATATCTCGCTTGAGCACTTTGTCTGCCACGTCTTCCCGAAGCAGCATTTGTGCTCTCGCTAAACTTGATATGCGTAACAGCTCCGGAAAACCTCCCAACGCAAGGTAGCGGTTCCACGCAGCTTGCATATCACCAACACTGAACATCAGCATGGAGAACTCTGCGGATGACATGGCAGAGAGCTCTTCAAGGGTGTATTGCGGGGTGCCGGCATGGGGGGGATTCTGCTCGATATCGCAATATTCGCGGAAGGTGAGCGTAGGCATTCGCAATACTCTCCATCTCCCGACCCCGCTGTCTGCTACCCCCTTTTCAATGCTGGGACTTGCAGACCCGGTTGCGGTCAGTTGAAGGTGCGGGCGTGTGTCGTAGAGCGTTTTAAGCCATAAACTCCAGTCCTCAACATATTGAATTTCATCTAAAAAAAAGTATTTTTGCGTTTCTCGGGGTACCATGGCATCGTATTCGGCAAGAATACGCGGAAATCCCACCAATTTACAAAGGGGATTATCGAATGAAAGGTAAAAAATATGCTGTGGGGCAACTCCCTCGCTCAACAGTTGAGAGATTACCTGCTTCATGACTGTTGTTTTGCCGATGCGCCGTGCGCCGCTTAATACAACAAACCGACGCACATCTGTACTCTTGATAATGTCCAGCGTGTCATAGTACGCAGAACGGTGGGTGGTCGGTAGCTCTTCCGCCGGTGCACTGTTATTCCACCATGGATTATATTGGTACAGTAATTGTTTGATTTGTGTGTCCTCCAGCATGTTTTGTCGCTTCTGTTTTGAGCTTATTATAAACATTTAAAAGTACATGTCAAGTAATTATGAAAATATACTTTAAGAAAAATGGTAAATTTCTTAAAGTATATTTTAAGAAGTGTGTTTGTGCTTGAAAAATCAGAATCTTACGTTACAATACTACGAGCAACAACCATGGGAGTAATACCGACAAGACTGAAAAATACTGTATGGGGGGCGATGCTATTCACCGCTTTGTCCCTTGTTATGGCCGTGTATGAGCCCGGTATTGCCTCCTGGCTGCTGGTGCTTTTTTGGGGGAGTGTGACAACTATTTTGGTTTGCTCAAAAAGATTTGAAGAGAAGTACAGAAAAGCCGATGCGCAGCGATTTGCGGACATAACGGGAGCAGATTGCACATACTATTCGGAGCATGAGGCGGAGATTCGTAGTAAGCTGGCGAACGGTGAATTGCGCTACCTGGTGGAATGGTGGGAGGAGGATTCCCTTTCCTGCCCCGAAAACGCCCACATGGAGTTCTTGTTTACCGATGGCTCCGGGGCAGATTTTGTGTTGCACCACCCCACGGTAGAAAAATTGCGTACTCTGTTGGCAGAGCACGGCATCAACTGGGAACCACGCATACACCCTCGCTTCGATTCCTGCATCCTTTACCCGCCACAATATGCCGGGCAACAATTCTACACCGCAGACGGTAAGCCCCGTATGGATTTAGTATCATTACCTTAAATTCATTTATGCGGTTTGCATTCATTTATTGACTTGCCAACAATAGAGAATCATATATAATACGGGGCATGAAAAAGTTGCGCTCTGCTCTCTACACCGTTTTCGTTGCCATTGGGTGGACCTTGCTGATATCAAAGCTGGTATCCCTCACCTTTGGGTTGAAAGAATGGCTCAGCTCTGATATGAGGAGGGCTATCGGTTATGAGCTGGCCATCTTGCTGGTGGTTTCGCTGGGTATGTATGTATACAAGCGATTCTTTGCCGACGAGCAAGCACCAAGCAATGCAATTGAAGACGAAACCCTCAAGGCCACCATCTCTGAGCTGAGAGACAAATTGCAAAAAAAAGCCATTGTTTTCAGAAGCTCACGCGCAGAACAAATGCCCCAAGGTTATGTAAGCTGCTTGGGGCGTGTAACGTGGCAGTTACCCGGGGAAGAATGGCCGACAGATGCCTCCGGAGACCGCCTGGAGCCGCTGGCTACCATTTTTGTGCCCGATTTGCCCGGGGTGCCGTCGGCCCTCCGCAATGTGGTCCTCATTACCGTTTTTGCACCGGAGGAGGCCTGGGCGGAAGACCCGGAGGTGCCTCAGCTGGGCTGTGTGATTCGCACTTATACCTCACTCCGTGAGCTTGAGCCCTGCAATTATGAATCCACGGTATGGAACACCTGCATTCTTACCCCCGAGGCTGTTGAACACGATATGCCTAGTGGGCGTTGCTGCGGTGGTGGAGATGCCCTGTGGAATACCATTGTTGAACTGGAGGATAAACACCGCCTCGAATACGAGACTCACGTCTGCGATGCCGAGTACTATACTCACGAAATGCGGAAATTTCCTGCGGGGTATTTCTCATCACCCACCCTGTATGCAACATACGAAACGCACAAAATGGGTGGCTACCCCACCTTCATTCAAGATGGCGATGAGTCGGCAGACTACCCCTTCATCATGCAAATCCATTACGATGATGAGGCCGGGCTAAGCATTGCGGATGCCGGGTGCTACTACTTTTTTTACAATGCAGAGCAAAACGACTGGATTGTAAGCGCAGATACCTATTAATCCCGCCCCCCTCCCCAAAAATGATTCATAGCCTGCAAAAACGCGTTCTCGGCATTGTTTTTGTTTCACTTTCGGGGCGGGAACCTGTAATATAGAGGCAGGGAGATTGCAAATGGAGCCGGGGTACCAAGATAAATTGACACGCGTAGAGCGGCTGGCGCTCTTTGTGGAGCATAAGTGGAGCATGGGGCATGCTGCCTGGGTGGTGGTGTATTTTCTTGCCGCGCTTGTGCTTTTGCCCGCTGTGCTGATTCTTTCTGCCGGCACCGGGGTGGTAATATGGGCATACCTGGCAGAGGGCTTTTATGGAGCAGGATGGTACACGGCTGCCACAACATTGGCAATCAATGTATTTTGTACAGTTTTGGGGTTCTTTGTATGCTGTTGGTGGTGCTTGGTAGTGCGGTTGTTATGCTGCCATTTGCGTTGGCTGCCATACCGTGCTTCCGGCGGATTGCTGACGGCGGGGGCGGTTTTGCAGGCGGAGCTGTCGCTGCTCACAATAGCCCTCCTTATAGTTGGGCAGGGCTCTTGTATTTACACGGCGGCAGTTCCCGTGGCTCTCATGCTCTTAATCGGGTATTTGTGTCGGTTGAAACGGGAGCATCGTGTTTGCCCTTGATATATCCGAATCAAATGATATAATGCCCTCCATAACAAGTTTAACCTTTACTTTGCTATGAATTGCCTTGCCATTTTATGGATGTCGCTTAGTTGTTTTCTCTTGATAGCCTGTACATCTGTTGAGGAACAACAGGCTCGCTTGGAACAAGCCCGAGCCTCTTACCGTGAGCAGCAACTCTCTGCGCGCACGGCAGAGGCTCAACAAAAACTGGCGGCTTGGCAAAAACAACTCGATTCCGTGACTCGCGCAGAGTTTCACCGCACCGAGGAAACGCTCGGGGCACTTGTGCCACCGGTAAAAGCGGTCTCGGTCTCCGGTGCAGAGCTCAAAGAATTGCTTGCAATTCTTCGCCGTGGGCATCCGTTCCCTCTGCCGGATGCCGACATTCTCACCCGCCCCGGCAGTGAGCCATTGCAGCTCAATGCAGATGGAGAAGTAGAAGTCATCACCCCCCACCCGATTCCCGTGATGCTGCCGCACAACTTCTTTGCCATAGACACCCTACTGCTCTACAATGCCCGGGGCGAGCGTGTTGAGCCTACTCTCTCCCCCTTCGGGGATATTGTATCCCGCACCGAAGCAGAACAGCAACGTAACAACTACACGGATGATGACCGCCCCTTTATCATGTTGGAGGATGCGGATTACCAACGCTATCGCAAGCTCCCCTCCTACCGCCGTTTTGTGGAGCGCATGAAAAAAGCCCACGCCACCGGTAAATGGGATATAACCCCCGATTTCTCTGAACTGTGAACCTGCAGCTACTCCCTACAGTACATAAACACCATGAGCCATAACGAGCAAGAGCATATAGACCTTCGGGAGCCTGTAGCATGTTGGCAGAAAGTGCTGCTTTCCATTTTCTCTGTGCTGGGGCTGGCTGTTGTGTTTTCCTTTTGCCGAGGCGCAGTAGAAGAAACCCATACTGTTGCCATTTTGGTGGGGCTTGTCATTACAGCGGTGCCCACTTTATTCTGCACATTATGGGCTATGTATTTTTGGTGGGGTAAAAAATACCTGGTGTTTAACGGCAATGCCATGGTGATTTATCGGCAGCTCCTGTGGTTCAAACAGAGCCGCTGCGTGGTCACGGGGCGTAAGAGCCGGCTGGTGATGCGTCGGGAGTCCCATGTGGATCATCATGATGGTGGTTGTTCAAACCATTTGCTGCTCCTCATTACGGATGCCTACGGCCACAGCTGCCGCTTGCTTCAATACTCACCATCTCAAAAAGAACGCATGGTGGCAATTTGTCGGGAAATCTGCCGACACTTCCCCGAGCTGAAATGGGAGCAAGAGGATTGACCCTGCCTTACCATTGAACAAAATGCCCACCGTGGGTGTCTCTTGTATAGAAGGGGACCTCGAAAAACTCGCCCAATCCATTTATCTTGCATCCTACGAATCTCCGGTGCCCCCCTACAAATTGGTAGTTGTGGGGAGAAGGTGAGTGCCGGCGAGCCGAATTATTGAGCCCCGGCGAGGGGCGCCATAGAATAGCCCGGGTGTGGAGCCTCGCTAGCGGCGGCTTGTCACGGCGTAGGGCTCAGCCCGAAGACGGAACGCCCCTGCCTATTGGCTGCCGCCCTTACGGGCTCTATTATTCGTCTCGCTCGCTCGAGGATTCTTATCATGTTCGCCCGCAAGGGCGAACTATCATGCCCCGCGATCATGTAAAACTATCATGCGAGCAACGCGAGCTATCATGCAAGACGCATTGCGCTGCGCAGTAAAAATTATTGTCCCCTGCGGGCTTCTGCCCGCCGAATTTCGTAGCCCCCTTGTGGGGCGAAATAACATAGGCAGGCGGTCAAGCGAGCACGCAGTGCGCGCGCGACCCCTGCAAAACGAAAAAATAATATAGAGCCCGACGAGCTACGCGAGGAGGCCGACACAAGCCCCCGAGGGGTGTTAACCCCGAGCCCCGCCCCGCTCCGGGCTTACGCCCTACGCTATACCCATCTGTCGGCCTCGTCGCTGCGCTCCTCGGGCTCCGATATATTTTGGGGCACGTGCAGGGGCTTCTTTGTCACGGCGTAGGGCTCAGCCCGAAGACGGAACGCCCCTGCCTAAATTATTTCGCCCCACAAGGGGGCTTGATAATTCGACCCACGCTCACATTAAATATTTAACATTAAACATTTAACATTCCCAGCCCCGCAAGTCAATTGGGGGTGGCATAATGTTGCGCTTTGAATTAAGGCATTATATGTACCCCCATATTTAAGCCACGCATTATGTCACCCCTCAACCGGGGTTCCGGTTTGTTTGTCCGTTTCCCCGGGGTTCCGCCGCTGACGCGGCTACACCGCCGGGCTACCATATATCGCCCCTCGCCGGGGCTCTGATTTCGGCGGGCATTCGCCCGCAGGGTATCCCCTACAAATTACCATTTATCGAGTTTTTAGAGATGCCCAATTTACGATTTACCTGTCTTCGCCCTACGGGCTACGCCAAGGTAAGTAAATTAAAAGTAAGCGACTTACGCCGATGTTGGAATAAAAGAAAACATGCGACAATGAATGGGCTTCATGATACCCCGCCAAGATAGATTCAACAAAACACGTCGATTTTGAGTACACAATGGCTATATTCCCCAAAACTTTGGGATACGTGTGTCGAATCTGTGGAGAAATCGCTGTGGAGAATCATAAAAATGACTTGACTGCTTCTTTGAAAGTGCTAGAATAGCTCTGCGCCTGGGAAGGGATGCTCTAGCACTCCGTCGCTTATCAGAAGCCACCCTGGGCGCTCGTTTTTTTACATTTCTCAGAATGAGGCTCTTTTACTTAGATGAATCAGGCAATCCTGAGTTTTCGGGTGCCTCTGATAGCTATGTTTTGGTAGCTGTCGTGAAAAGTGGACATCCTGCGATAAAGCCATCAATCAACTGAAAGCTTCATATAATTTACTTAATGCCGAAATCCATACAGCGTGGATGTTGCGTTCGTACCGAGAGTAGAAAGAAATAGAGGGCTTCACATCCAACGCTCTTTGCAAAGCAAAACGAAAACGACAAGAAAAAGCGTAACTGTTTGCCCTCCTTTCTTCAAATTTGCAGGCCTACCTTATTACCGTACTCCATACTAGATTCCACCCCGGCGGCGAATTCAAAAAGCCGCTGCCCGGTCCCGGGCAACGGCTTGAATTTACATTTACCGAAAATTATCTTACTTGCGGCGACGACGACGTGCTGCCAAGCTTGCCAAAGCCAGCAGGGAAAGCGTGGACGTGGTCGGCTCGGGGATTGCGGTGGTTACCACAGAACCATTGCTGTAGGAAACTGCCGCTTCCTTTTTTGCGCCTGTAGCATCAATAAATGTCACGGTGAGCTCTTCAAAGCCTTCCACTTTACCTGTCGTCTGGAAGAGGGTTAAGCCTTCAATGTTTTCAAGAGATTCCACACTCAAGGTAATCGCTACATTGTCCCCCAAGGTCAAATTATTTTCTCCAAGGTCGATGACGGCACCATCAGAAAATTTAACAGTGCAGTTGTTGAGTGTCAGATCGCCTATCGAAACGTTTTCTTCAATGTTGAGGGTGCCGCTTTTGACGGTGAGATCACCCACCGCTATGCCGGCATCCCCTTGCTGGGTTTCATGTGCGTATGAAAAGTTAATTTCGCCGCTATTCAGCGTGATATTACCCACGGTGACACAATCCACAAGGTTGGCAGTGCCGCCATTAATCACTGTGTCCAGTGTAATTTCGTCGTTGTATTTTCCTCCATAGCCCTGTGTACCCGCTTCGAGTACGACATTTTCATTAATTACAAGGGTGCCTTGTTCTCCTTGTGTAAATGATTCGAGTCGCCCACTTGTAGTACCTGAGCTGATGTTAAGTATGACTGGGCATTCTGCAGAAGCGTTAACGATAAAGCTATCGGTTTTTACGGTGCCTTTGATTGTGAATCTTTGTGGGCCGGCTGTGGTTGGTCCGTTAAAGATAATATTTTTGGATTCAAAGATGGATCCGGCTAAGACTTGGTTACCTCGATACGACCAATCTCCGTAATAGTTTTTACCATATACTGTGACTTCTGTATTGTCTCTTATGTTTTGTATTGTGGTGGCAGTCTCGTTGACCTTATCTTTACTCATCTCACTATTAATGGTAGTTGTACCTGTAACTTTAACAGTACCTACATTAATATTTAAGTTAAAATAGTTAACGTTCAAGTCCCCTTCTACTGTTTTAGAACCACTAGATGAGCTATCCATATAAAATGCTTTATATGAGTCATCAGCCTGAGCTACGCAAGTAACACAAACTGCCATGAGAGAGCTTAAAAAAATGCTGTTTTTCATAATAACTAAAATGTTTGCAGATTGTATTTTAGTTATTGGGGGGGGTAGTCAAGTATAAAATGTAATTATGACACAAAATTATTTATTTTGGGCAATCCATACGCATTAGCGCAATTAGAAAAACTGGCAATTTGTGTGTGGGGGGGAGATAATCTCGTGTGTTA
>SUVJ01000069.1 GCA_015062045.1 Akkermansiaceae bacterium | reverse complement strand
CCTCCGGCTTCCTTCCCACCCCACATTACTGTGACGCAGTTGCCCTTGGCTATTTGATTCCGCCCTGTCAGCGGCTCATTGGGGACTCTCACCCCAGTTACGTGTCATGCCTGACGTACTAAAAACACCGTGTTACCCACGGGGAGCAACACGGTGTGAAGATGTCTTTCAATAATGATGCCGTTTATTCATCGGAGCCCTTTTGCTCCAGCGCGCCGTACTTACCCTTGCGGATTTGGCTCATGTAGCTGTTTACACCCTTAATCCAATGGCTCGTGCTTTTGCAGTACACACGGGCAATTTGCGGAACTGTCGTACGCCCCTTCGTGCGGTATTTGGCCAACAAGCGTGCGAGGTCTTGCACACATGCCTCTTTAGACTCATACTTGCGCTGCCCTCTCTTGCCCATGATCCCGGCAAGATTGTTTTTTCTGCGGGCGGCAGATGAGGTTGCGTTGGCCGATTCGTGGCGAATAATCGCCTCCATTAACACGGGGTCCACTCCATGTTGTGCGGCAGCATCATTGATGGCAGGGCGCAAGGCTGTCACATTTTCAGCCATCGCGCTGCACACCAGCATAATGCCGGTCAATATTGTCAGGATAGATCTCATGCGCCGCGCAGCATACACGAACAGTTTCTGTTTGTCAATAGTAAAATGTTACATTTTTGTAGATTTTTAACTTTTATGTAATAATTGAGTATTGTTATCTAGTATAATGTCCGGAAATGAAGCAACCCTACGGCTTACAGAGCCCCTGCAAATTGGTAGTTACGGGGGAGAACCCGCGAGCGTTAGCGAGCCGACTTTTTGAGCCCCGCCGAAGGGGCGCCATAGAATAGCCCGGGCGTGGAGCCGCGACAGCGGCGGAACCCCGGGAAATATGCAAAAATAAATACGAACCCCGCAGGGGTGGCATAATGTTGCGCCTTGAATTGTGGCATTATATGTAATTTACCCCCATATTTAAGCCACGCATTATGTCACCCCTCAACCGGGGTTCCTGATTGTTTGTTACGTTTCCCCGGGGTTCCGCCGCAGAGCGGCTCCACCACCGGGCTACCATATGTCGCCCCTCGCCGGGGCTCAAACATTCGGCGGGCATTTACCAGCAGGGAATCCTCCACAAATTGGCGGTTGTGGGGGCGAATACTATCGGAGTGTTGGACTTTCCTGTGAGGGCGTAGCAAGCGTAGACGCGAAGCCCCAAGTCCAACATATTATCAAGGTATACCACCATGAAAGTGGGACTTAAGTCCCACCCTACGATATAAACAAATTGCCATTTGGCGAGTTTTTAGAGGCTCCCAATTCGCAAATCAACGTGTTCCAAATCCTTGGGACACGTATGGGGTAAATACAGCTTTCTCATTTTCTCCTTTTCAGCAGCATGGGTTTATGGTAGAATGCACGCCATGCAGGAGCAACTGGACATCATGATGTGGGAGATAGCGGCAGAGAACGCGTGGGTGTTACCCCTGTGTTTCGGGCTGTTCGGGGCGTGTGTAGGGTCCTTCTTAAATGTGGTCATATACCGCATTCCCAGAGGGCTGAGCGTGAATGAGCCGCGGCGCTCCTTTTGCCCCACCTGCAACAAAGAGATACCGTGGTATTTGAACCTGCCGCTCATCAGTTGGTTAATGTTGCGGGGCAAGAGCGCCTGTTGCGGGCAACGCATACCCGTGCGCTATTGGTTGGTAGAGCTGGCATGCACGGCATTTTTTGCAGCCACGGCTTATTGGTTGGGGCAAGAGAACAGCATGAGCTTTTTTGCACTGGTATTCATTTGTATATGGGGTGCCGCCATGCTGGCAACCTTGTGCATAGACTGTGAGCTTATGGTGGTGCTGCCCTCTATCACTTTGGTGGCAGCAGCAGCAGGTGTAGCAGCCTCATTGGCTGATTCTTGGAATTTGTACGGCACCTTTGAATGGGCAGATGCCCTGCTGCTGAGCTTGGGCAGCGGTGTAGGGGCCTTTGTTTTGCTGAAGCTCATCGGCCTGTTGGGGCGTTTATTGTTCGGCGGTAAAAGCAAGAATTACGCAACGGAGCAGAAATGGGTGTTGCAACAAGCGGGGGATGACATTGAACTGAGCATAGGGGAAGAGCACTATGCCTGGAGCGACTTGTTTATGGAATCCGCCAACCGTGTACAGCTCAAAGAAGCCACGGTTAACCACACCGCCACACAAGCCCCCTGCACCATTACCTTTACCGCAGAAACCGCCAAATTGGCAGACGGCACCATCATTGCGCTGGAAGACCATGAACGTTTGGAGGGCACATGCCACGGGCTCTGCACGCGCAAAGAGGCATTGGGCAGCGGGGATGCGTGGATAGCCCTGAGCATAGGTGTGCTGTGCGGGTGGCTCGGCTGTTGTTTTGCCCTGGTAGCAGGCAGCATATTAGGCTTGGCATGGGCTTTGATAGCCGGCATAAGCCGCGGGCAACCCATGCCTTTTGGTCCCGTGCTGATTATGGGGGCATGGGTATATCTTTTTTACGGGCGTATGTGGATGGAGGAATTATTATACACCATGTGAAACCATGAAACTGCCCCACACCACACTTTTTGCGGCATGCATACTCACCGCCACGGCAGGTGCTACGGAGGGTGAGGCCTCGCTCTCTCAACTGGAAACAGCCTACACCACCACCGCCTACATACTCAACGACCGCAATAACGAGTCCATACACAATGCCACGGCCACCTTGGAGTACTGCGCAGAGCACGGGCACCCGCTGGCAGCCCTGCTGCTGTTGGATGTGTATGAGGGCAAACGCCGCGGCTTGCAAGCGCAGCCCGAAAAGGCAGAGCAACTGGCCCGCCGCATAGCTGCCGGGGAGCTTAAGCTCAACGTGGAGCACAAGCAATCCGTCACCGTAAAGCTGGAGAGCATGTTCCGCTATGCCTTGTATTGTGAAAAAGGCGTGGGGAGGCCCAAGTCCGAGCACGATGCATACGAATGGATGCTCAAAGCCTCTAACAGCGGCTACGGTAAAGCCAGGGTAGAGTTGGCGCGTTATCTCATCAGCGGCAAGGGCGGGCACAAAAACCCGCGCACGGCCCTCAAACTGCTCAAGGCACAAGCCGGCATAGATGCCCGTGTGCCCAACCTCTTTTTTTATATGGGGCATATTTACCTGAGCGGCGCAGGCCTGCGCAAACGCAACCCCGAGCGTGCCTTTTACTATTTCTCATACGGGGAAAAGCTCAATGATGCCAACGCCATCAACAATTTGGCTGCCATGTACGAGCGCGGTATCGGCACAGAGAAAGACGAGCTCACCGCCCTGCGCCTGTATAAAAAAGCCGCTAATTTGGGTAGCAAGGCGGCATCCGCCAACATGCAACGCTTGGGCTACAGAAAAGCCGGGCATGAGTTTACCACCCCGGACAGCGTGCGCGTGGACAACGCCGCCATGCAGGTGATAGAGGCGCTCCCCCTGCCACAAAACACCCGCAGTAAATTGACAGCCCCGTTCCGCAACCATGCAAGAGAAATCATGAACTCTTTATGATGTATTCTGCACCAGCCGCAAGACAAGCAGCCGAGTATGCAGCGGCGGCGTTAGGGTTCTCTGCCTTAGGGGTGGCACCCGCAGATGCTGACCAAGGCACCTACCTTGCAGATTGGTTGGCGGCCGGACAACACGCAGACATGGTATGGATGGAGCGACACCTGGCAGCGCGGCAAAACCCGCAATTAGTATTACCGGGCGTGCGTAGCGTCATCATGCTCACTTACGAATATGCGCACGAGGATGCCCGCCGAGCCCCCGGGCGCATTGCCCGCTACGCCCAAGGAGAAGATTACCATAAGCTACTGGCCGCTAAATTGGCAGATATTGATGAGACCCTGCAATTTTACGGAGGCACCCAACGGTGTTTTACAGACTCCGGCCCGGTAAGCGAGCGTTTTTTTGCCGCACGTGCGGGGCTGGGGTGGATTGGCAGAAACGGGCTTTTGATACGCCCGCACCTTGGCTCATACTGCTTTTTAGCATGCATACTCACCACGCTGGAGCTGCCGTATGACACCCCCACCGCCAACCGTTGCGGCACCTGCCACCGCTGCGAGCAAGCCTGCCCCACCGGGGCCCTTAACAACGGCTGCTGCGATGCGCGCAAATGTTTATCCTATTGGACCATTGAGGCCAAGTGCGATGAGGATGCCGCTACCGCCCTTTCCCATGGCGACCGCATATACGGGTGTGATATTTGCCAAGAGGCATGCCCTTGGAACCGCCCGCGACAAGAACAGCGCGTTGACCCGCATTTACTGATGCCCGCCCCGCTGAGCAAACTACCCCCGCAAAACTTGGCAAGCCTCAGCACAGCCGAGTTTGAGCAGTTGTTTGCCGGCTCGCCCATTCGCCGCATAGGCAATGCCCATTTAAAAAGAAATATCGAGAAATTAACCGAGTAACCATACCGTTAATTACCCCTGCTGACAAAAATAACACCATACACACGTGAACAAATATCGCCAATGCGGTGTCAAAATGGTAGTATAGAAAAAACGTATGGAACAAACCCTTTTATACATCACAGAGCACCTCCCGTTTATTGATTGTCTGGCTTATTATTACAACAACAACGGGCATAGTGCCATGGGCGGTTACGACGGCTTAACCCTGCTGGGCTTGGGGCTGGTACTGCTGGCCGGCCTGGTGGGTGGTATTGTACAAAGCCGCATGTTAGCCTCCATGAAACAGTTTTCTGCTACCCCTGCCCCCTACTGCGGGGCAGATGTGGCTCGCGCCATGCTGCGGGAAAACGGCATCAATAACGTACAAGTTACGCACACCCCGGGCCAGCTTACCGACCACTATAACCCCGCCAACCGCACGGTCAACCTCAGTGATGATGTGTATGCCACCTACAGTGTGGCAGCCATGGCCGTGGCCGCGCATGAGTGCGGGCACGCCATTCAACACGCCAAGGCATATCCTTGGCTCAACCTGCGCAGCGAGCTGGTACCGATTGTGAGCTTGGGCTCTCGCTTAGGGCAAATCGTGCTGATTGTGGGGCTCGTTTTATTGGCCGCCGGCAGCAGCACCACCGTAGCATGGATTGGGCTGGGGCTCTTTGCCACCACCACCGTATTTGCACTTGTTACCCTGCCGGTGGAGTTTGATGCCTCTCGCCGCGCCCTGCGTTGGCTTGAGGAATCCGGCGTGGCAGACCGCGCCATGCACGGGCAGGCCCAAACGGCTCTGCGCTGGGCCGCCATGACCTACGTGGCAGCAGCCCTTTCCTCCATTGCCATGTTGGTGTATTACCTTTTCATTATTCTCAGTCACTCTCAAAACCGCAACAACTAACCGCCTCTCTCAAATGATGAAAAAAGCAATTCTTTTAAGCACCTGCCTGTTATTGTGTGGCACAGCAACGGCACATGAGCTCCCGCCGTCCGATACCACGCCGCATGAGCTGCTCAGCCCCCATGAGCATGCAGAGCTTTATCTCAACCTCGTTTCCCACCTGTACTATGCCCTCATTCCCAGAATGGACAGTGTAACGGACGCGGAATCCGCCACCAAGGTAAAGGCTGAGATTATTGCCCTGCACCGCCGACTCAACATGGCCATTGACCACATGGAGCACAACCCCGATATGCGTAAAGAGGTGCTCACTATCCTCAACAATAATCCTGCCCGCCGCAAACGCCTTATTGAGGAAGAAGCCGCCTACAACACCAGTGCTCAACGCTGCCGCGCCACAGGGCTTATCCCCGATATACCCGCCGTGCGGCGTGTATCCTTACCCCAATAAAATCATACCCCGGCCATTTTGACGCACACCGAGCTACTGGAGGCCATACGCTTGGCTTTGGGGGGTACCGCCACTCAAAGCGCGGCAGAGCTGGCACTGCATGCCGTTACCCGAGCCATACGAGATGGCTTGGCAGAGGATGACTGCGTTAAGCTGGCGGGGTTTGGTACTTTTCGCTACAAAACTGTTGCAGAGAGGCGGCTGCGGCTTCCGCACAACGGCAAAAGCCTACAATTACCCCGGCGCAGGGTACTGAGATTCACCCCCACCAACAAAAACATTTTCTTGCGATAGTACGCATAATGTGCTTTACAAACAGGGGATTTAGAGAGAGAATAACGCAGCATGAAACACGCCGCGCATCTGATACCCCTGTTGATTATGCCCTGTCTATTGGCAGGGTGTGGGGGTGATGATGAAGACGCCCGCGCGATTCGTGCGGCAAGTTTCACTACCTCCACCCGCCCGGCCCCCAATCCCACCAAGCTCTCCCTGCAAAATGAGATCCGCAGCAATGTGAGCATGGTCAGCGGTGCGGCATCCGCCCCCCGATATGAGCTTTACAGCGAATACAACGGGGAAGATATACGGCAGGTAACGGGGGTATCCGGGCGCAAGCTGATACTGGCCTTTACCGCAGATTGGTGCGAGCACAGCCTCAAAATGCGAGAAGCCCTCAAAAAACTGGCAGAAGATGAAAAAGGTAACGTGCAGGTGGTGGATGTAAATGCCGACAAGTTCCCCAAAGTGGCAGAGGAATTCTCCCTGACCAAGGTACCTACCATTTTTATCTATACGGAGGGCATACGCCTGCGCTCTTTCGAGGGCGCGCATGATGCCACCACCCTCAAAGCCATGCTGGACCAACTGCTCAGCACCGGTAACTGATACTTTATTTTCAACACATACAGATAGAACAAACACAGACCATGAGATTCCTGACAGGATTACAACCCAGCGGAAAACTCCACATCGGCAACTACTTTGGTGCCATTCAGAACGCCATTGAGTTGCAGAACAAGGGTGAAGCTTTCTACTTCATCGCCAATTACCACGCCATGACCACCATGCCGGGGGCAGAAACACTGCGCGCCAACACCTACGAGATGGCGGTGGACCTGCTTGCCTGCGGGCTCGACCCGCAGAAGGCCGTCTTCTTTGCGCAATCTGCCGTGCCCGAGGTCAACGAGCTTGCCTGGATTCTCTCTACTGTGTGCCCCATGGGCTTACTGGAGCGCTGCCACTCCTACAAAGACAAAATTGCCAAAGGATTCAGCCCCAACCACGCGCTCTTTGCCTACCCTGCCCTCATGGCGGCAGATATTTTGCTGTACGACAGCGATGCCGTGCCCGTGGGCAAAGACCAAAAACAGCATTTGGAAGTAACCCGTGACTTGGCCGGCAAGATTAATGATGCCTTCGGCAAGGACTTGTTACGCATGCCCGAAGCCATTATCAACGAAACTACCGCCATTGTACCCGGGCTGGACGGCCAGAAAATGAGCAAGAGCTACGGTAACACCCTGCCCGTGTTCGGTGAGGAAAAAGCCCTGCGCAAGCTCATCAACAAAAAGGTGGTAACGGATGCCACCCCGCTGGAGGATCCCAAGCCCACGGAAAACTCCATCATCCTGGCACTTTATAAGCTCTTTGCCACCCCGACTCAGTATGATGAAATGGTAGAGGCACACAACCGCGGTGGCGTAGGCTACGGGCAGTTCAAGAAAGACCTGTTCGAGGCCTACTGGGAGTTCTTCCGCGCCGCTCGCGAGAAACGCGAGTGGATTATGGCCAACCCCGGCTATGTGGATGAGGTATTGGCAGCCGGTGCCACTAAGGCCAGAGAGGCAGCCGCCCAAGTGCTGGCCCGTGTGCGCAAAGCAGTGGGGCTTATCTGACAAACTCAACCAACCAACTTTTAACAAGAGGGGGGCGTCTTACGCGGCCCCCTTTTGTTTATGCCGCGATAATTTTTTTTGACACCATGCGCAGTTTTTGATATTAATACGGTGATATGAATACTTTTGTGAGGTTAGTTGCCTTTTTGCTGTTTTTTATGCATACGCAAATATATGCATCAGAGGTTTCGTACGTTTTTTCATTTGCTGAATCTGAGCGATGGGATGCACAACAGGAAAAATGGGTATCCACACCCAAGAAACAGCAATTTACTGCTACTGTAGTAACAAAACAAGTAAGCAAAAAAAAGAAAAAGAAAATCAAGCTCATTCGTAGAGGAACGTGTCATTTTGTTAATGAGGATTTATTTGTTAATGATACTTACATTCCTGTCGGCGAAAGCTTACAGTATAATGTTATTATAAGAAAATCAAGCTCCAAGGAATTAGAATTAGACCTGCTATATAATTCTGAAGATATGGAGGGATTTGCAGACATGGTAATAAGCATTCAATATACCAATGAGGAAAAAACTGAAGGCTTGGCACGCATTACAATCTATCATTATGGAAAACCCAAATATAGAAATGTAAAGGTAAAAATTACGAAAGGCTAGTCTACCGTTCGGTAATGAGGCAACTACAAATTGTGGGGCCTCTAAAAACTCGACAAATGGCAATTTGTAGGTGTGAGCATCTCAAGCCGTCGCAGAAGCTTTGCCTACTTCGTATTTTGTATTTCACATTTCGTACTTCTAAGCCCCCTTGTGGGGCGAAATAACATAGGCAGGCGGTCAAGCGTGCACGCAGTGCGCGCGCGACCCCTGCTAACCGAATAAAATAATATAGAGCCCGACGAGCAAAGCGAGGAGGCCGACACAATCCCCACGAGGGGTGTTAACCCCGAGTCACGCTCCACTCCGGGCTTACGCCCTACGCTATACACATCTGTCGGCCTCATCGTCAACGCTAACGCGCCGACGCCTCGGGCTCGGGGGTGTTTTCTTTCGTTTAGCAGGGGCTTCTTTGTCACGGCGTAGGGCTCAGCCCGAAGACGGAACGCCCCTGCCTAAGCTATTTCGCCCCCATGCGGGGGCTATCAAATTCGGCGGGCATTCGCCCACGGGTACGATATTTTTTCGACCCTCGGCGGGGCTCAAAAAGTCGGCTCGCTAACGCTCGCGGACTCTCACATACAAATACCAATTTGTTGAGGATACCCCGCGGGCGAATACACGCCGAAATCAGAGCCCCGGCGAGGGGTGACATAATGCGTGGCTTAAATATGGGGGTAAATACATATAATGCCTTAATTCAAGGCTCAACATTATACCACCCCTGCGGGGTTCGTATTTATTTTTGTATAGTTCCCGGGATTAGAGCTCCGGACGGGGAGCTACAGACTCCCGCTCTGCGCGAATGCGCATGGCTTCTTTCAGGTTGTGAGCAGCCCCGGTATGGCCTTGATTAGCAGAACGCAACCACCAGAGCATGGCTTCATCCTCATTGGGGGTAACACCATTTACCCCCCAGTACAAAATGTTAGCATAGCGGTATTGTGCCGTGGCATCGCCATTGCAGGCACGGGTGTAAAGGGACTCTATCAATTCTTTATCGCGCAGCTCACGCTTGGCGACCATGGCAGAATCATCCCTCTGCCCGTAGCGCACGGCCCACGGCAGCATCACGGCAAAAGCAAAGCCATAAAACGCCACCAAATGCCAGCGAGAAAAGGTAAAGGTGGGGCGTATAGACATACGGCGCATGCGTAACGGGTGCGCCGCATCACGCTCATAACGGCGGCGGCGGGCAGCACGGCGATTATACGCATGCTGCACGGATACCCGCACACGGCGAGGCATATCCACCAGCTCGGGAGCCATATTAAGGCGTTTGTGGCGCTCCAGCCAGCCATCGTAATGGGCCCGTTGCTCGGCATCTGCCAGCACACGGTATGCCTCTGCTACAAGCTTAAAGCGTTCCTCCGCCGCCTCATTACCCACGTTGTGGTCCGGGTGGTAGCGCATGGCCTGCTTGCGGTAAGCGGCCTTGATTTCTCGCGCAGTGGCGGTCTCTGCCACATCCAACAGCTGGTAATAGTCGGGACGCATTATGAAAAAAACGGGCGAGGCGACCACCCGAGAGCCAAAAGTTTTGCCGATGAGACACATGCATTCACCCCGCCACGGCGAGAGGCCGGAGCCACCGTGGCAGAGGCAGGCACGCCGGTTTCTTGCTCCAGCGCAGAATAGGCCGCAGCCCTGGTAAAGACAGATCCGCACACATTGAACAGGGCTGCCGATAACGGGGAGATGAGCAGAAGCGCAGCGGCGGCATCCTCCACATGCACATAGTGTAACAAACGTGACTCTGCCCCCGGCAGCTGAGGCTCCCCTGCCAAATGACGGCGGCGCAGCTCGCAGCGCTGCTCCCCATACAGGGCAGCCAAGCGAGCCACCAGCCCACCATGCGCCAACACAGCTTGCTCTGCCGCCAACAAAACGGCAGCGCGCTCGCCTGAGGCACGGGGCGGGGTTTGCTCTGTAACGCAGGCCCCGCCACAATCCCCATATACAGAGATGGAGGAACAAAAGATGATTTTGGCCCCGGAGCAGTGCCGCTGCAAAGCATGCACGGCATCAAGATAGCAGGCACGGTATTGCTCTGCCGTGCCACCATGGGTAGCCATGCAGCAAAACACGAGTGTGGGCGTAAGCTGCTCACGGGCGGCCAACAAGGTAGCAGCATCACACGCAGTACCGCAAACATCGGCAGGGGCGGCGGGGTCTATGGTAAGCACCGCTGCCCCGCAAGCACGGCAAGCCTCTGCCAGCACACGGCCCAAAAAACCGTGGCCAACCACCCATACCCGCTGTGCCGATTGCATGCTCATGAGCGGTGTTGCCAAATGAGCTCTGCCAGCTCTAAATCACCCGGCAATGTAATTTTGAGATTGGGCCCCACCTGCACCAGGCGAGTCGGCACGCCCATAGCCTCCACGGCGGATACTTCATCTGTAACGACAAGCTGCTGCTCTGCCACGCAGGCGTAGGCACGGCGCAGCATGGAGAGGTCAAAAATCTGTGGGGTTTCCATACCCCAAAGGTTATCGCGGCTCACTTTCTCGGGCAGTGAGCAGGCATGGGCATCTGCACGTTTAAGGGTATCTACAATGGGGTGAGCACATGCGGCCGCCCCCGTTTGTTGAGCTGCGGCCAGGCAATCGCGTATCCCCTGCGGGGTAATGAGCGGGCGGGCACCATCATGCACGGCCACATAGGTGGTGCCGGCCGGCAGGGCATTAAGCCCGGCTTCTACAGAGTTTTGACGCTCTGCCCCGCCATCTACCCGTAACACCGGGATGGGGAATAAAGCGGCACCCAAGCCCACCTCATGCCAGCGAGACTCCGGGCACACCACCACCACGGCAGCACACCCGGCAGCCACAAAGGCATCCACACTACGCCGCAGCACCGGCACACCATCTAAATGGGCTGCCAACTTGTCAAACCCGGCACGGCGAGAACTACCGGCTGCTACAATGACGGCGCAGAACATGGCAAATTTAAGCTAAACGTGAACCTACAAGCTGAGAAAGCAGCTTACCGGGGGCGCGCCCCTCCGTACGGGCCTGCATTTCTTTCATCACACGGCCCATATCTTTTTTAGAGGTAGCACCAAGCTCTGCAATGACAGCCTCCAGCACCGGCACAATCTCAGCCTCGCTCATTTCTGCAGGCAACAGGGCAGCCAGCACGCGCATCTCAGCCTGCTCTTTTTCCACCAGCTCGGGGCGGGCGGCTTTTTCATACATGGCAATGGCGTCCTCACGCTGTTTAATCTGTTTGCGCACCACATTTTGAGCCTCATTTTCGGAGAGTTGCTCGCGGGCATTGCCCTTGGCTACCTGAGCGTTCTGCAATGCAGCTTTAACGCTGCGCAACGCACCCAGGGTGAGCTGGTCCTTACCTAACATGGCAGCTTTCATGCCTGCTGTTATTTGATCATATATCGTACTCATATCAACTGTCATTTTACCAATTCGGCTCACCAATGCAAGCACCAAATCCCGGGCAAGCGTCATGCTCTGCTCTGTTTTACCCGTACTTTTGAGTGATTTTTCTTAAAATATGAGAGTTTCCGCTTGCATTCTCGCGCAATTCGTGGTATAGGTGAAACGTCAACGAAACTTAAATTCTTATGAAAATCCGTACAAAAATCAAGAAGGGTTTCACCCTTGTCGAGCTTCTCGTCGTTATCGCCATTATGGCATCCCTCGGTGCCGTAGGTTATGTTGGTGTTCTCGCCTTCATGAACGCAGGTGACAAGCAGGCTGCCGGCACCAACATTAAGCAGGTAGGCACCGCTCTCACCAACTTCCAACGTGACTTCGGCAGCTTCCCCGATGACCAATCCGCCAGCTCCAAGAAGATGGAGCGCTGGAGCAGCGACTGTGGCTCCGAGCTCAGTGGCGATACCTCCAACGCATACCTCCGCCAGCTCTTCCGCAAGAAGGGTGCTGTATCCGAGGCCAACTTCTATGCCAAGCTCCCCGGCATGGTTGAGGGTGATGACAAAATCAAGGGCGGTGCATGCCTTGAGCCCGGCGAGTGCGCCTTTGCTTACGTGATCCGCAAGCCGGATGAAACGGCTGAGGCCAAGCCCACCAAGAGAAAGGGTGTCAAGGCTGCCGAACCCGCAGGTGGCGTGAAGAAGTCTGTACCCTCCCGTGGTACCTGCCCGATTCTGTTCTGCTGCATCAAGAGCGATAACCAGCCCATCAGCGGTGAAGCTCTGACCTTCGATATGGAGCCGTTCTCCGAGTATGCCATCATGTACACCACGGACGGCAAGCTTGTGGCTCTGGAAGACGAAAAGATTGAAGTAGACGAGGGCGACACCACCACCGGGCGCCTGCATCCGGACTACAACCCCTTCCCCGAAGGCAACGACCCGAGCAAGTTCTTCATCCTGCCCCCGGCTCGTTAATCTCAAATTAAAAAAAAAGCATCTTGAAAAATGCTCTCGCCTGCCGCGAGAGCATTTTTTTGCACCCAATCACCCCGGAATCTGCCCAAAATTGCAAGAAATGCAAAAAAAGACAAAATTGAGCTTGACAATAGAATAAAAGAGAGTAGAATCTGCGCCTACAAAGTTATGGCTAAGAAAAGCTGGATAGAAAGAAACAAGAAAAAGGCAGCTGTCGCGGCTCGCTACGCAGACCTCCGCGCCAAGCTGAAGGCTGAGGGCGACTACATCGGTTTGACGATGCTGCCGCGAAACGCTTCCCCCGTACGTCAGGTGAACCG